>NZ_JBHLWH010000012.1:0-22246 GCF_042433045.1 Citricoccus parietis
TGTCCTCATGCAGGAACAGCCGGGAGCCGGCGGTGCAGGACTGACCCTGGCGGGCGAAGCGCGAGGAGAGCATCAGCCCGTCCAGGATCCCCTCGTCCTCGACCGCGTCCGGGAACACGATGGACGGGTTCTTGCCACCCAGCTCCAGGGAGAGGTGCGCCAGGCGCTCGGAGGCCTGCGCGGCCACCCCGCGGCCCACCTCGGTGGAGCCCGTGAAGGAGACCTTGTCCACCCCCGGGTGGGTGGACAGCGCGTTGCCGATGACGGAGCCGCGGCCGGTCAGGGAGTTCACGACGCCGGCCGGCACGTGCCGCTGGCAGACCTGGGCCAGGTACTGGATGGTCAGGGGCGCATCATCCGCGGCCTTGAGGATGACCGTGTTCCCGGCCGCCAGGGCGGCCGGGACCTTGAAGGCGGCGATCATCAGCGGGGAGTTCCACGGCAGGATGCAGGCGACCACGCCGAGCGGTTCGCGGCGGGTGTACTGCAGCTGCTGGTCCCCCGCCGGCAGGGTGACGCCCTTGGCCTCACCGGCCACACCGGCGAAGTAACGGAACAGGGACACCAGGGTGGTGACCTCGGGACGGGCCTGGGAGCGCAACGCGTTGCCGGTGTCCAGGGCCGTGAGCTGGGCGAACTTCTCAGCCTCGGCCTCGATGTCGTCCGCGATGGCCAACAGCGCCTTCGCCCGGCCCGTGAAGTGCGCACTGCGCCAGTCCGGGAAGGCCCGACGCGCGGCGGCCACCGCGCGGTCCACATCCTCGACCCCGGCGGCCGGCACCCGGCCGATGACCTCACCGCGCCGGGCCGGGTTGCGCACATCCCGCCATTCGCCGGTCGAGGCCTCGGTAGCGCGGCCGTCGATCCACAGCAACTGTTCGACATCGGCCAGGATGTCACTGCCCCTCGAATCCAGGGTGATCTCAGTCATGGGGTCCTTCTCTCGGGTCGAATCGGGTTCCGGGGCTGGGGCGTCCGCAGCGGTCCGGGGGTGGCCGAAGGGGGCCGGGGGTGTGCCGTGGCTGAAGCTGGGCCGCGGCTGGTACAGGTCAGCAGTGGGTGAACGTGGCCGGTCGCTTCTCGACGAAGGCCGCCATGCCCTCGGACTGGTCCTCGGTGGCGAAGCAGGCGTAGTTCAGACGGCGCTCCAGCAGCACGCCCTCGGCCAGGCTGGACTCGAACGCGGCATTGACTGCCTCCTTGGCGAGCATCGCGATCGGCTTGGACATCCCGGCGATCGTGGCCGCGAGTTCGGCTGCCTCGCGCTGCAGGTCGGCCACCGGGACCACGCGGGCCACGAGCCCGGCGCGCTCGGCCTCCTCGGCGCCCATGGTCCGGCCGGTGAGCACCATCTCCATGGCCTTGGACTTGCCGATCGCCCGGGTCAGGCGCTGGGAGCCGCCCATTCCCGGGATGATGCCGAGCTTGATCTCCGGCTGGCCGAACTTCGCGTTGTCCGCGGCCAGGATGATGTCGGCCATCATCGCCAATTCGCAGCCGCCGCCGAGCGCGTGCCCGGCCACCGCGGAGATGATCGGCGTCCGCAGGGCGGTGAACCGCTCCCAGATGCCGAAGATGTCCGCGGTATAGGCCTCGGCGAAGCTAAGGGTGGCCATCTCCTTGATGTCGGCCCCGGCCGCGAACGCCTTCTCCGAGCCGGTGATGATGATCGCCCCGATGTCCTCATCGCGGTCATAGCGGACGGCGGCGTCGATGACCTCCTGGGTCAGCTGGTTGCTGATCGCGTTGAGGGCCTTCGGCCGGTTCAGGGTGATGGTGGCGACCCGGCCCTCCACGGTGGCCAGGATGGTCTCGTACTCGGTGATCATGGGTGCCCTCTCGGTGGTCACAGTCTGCTCTGTCATGGTGGTTCTCCTGGACTCAGGTTCCGGTGTGTTCGGGCGCGGTCGCGGTCAGGCCCCGGGAGGGCTGGACACTGCGTCGGAGTGGTCGCGGATCTGCTGGATGATCGCGGAGAAGTCCTTGGTGGCACCCTCGCCCTTGCCGAACGCCGCGTAGATCTCCTCGGCGAGCAGGCCCATCCGGCTCTGGGTGCCGGTGGACTCGATGGCGTGCCGGGCCAGGCCGAGGTCCTTGGCCATGAGTGCCCCGGAGAATCCCGGCATGAAGTCACGGTTGGCCGGTGAGGTCGGCACGGGGCCGGGCACCGGGCAGTTGGTGGTGAGCGCCCAGCACTGGCCGGTGGCGTTGGAGGCCACGTCGAACAGGGCCTCGTTGCTCAGGCCCAGCTTCTCCCCCAGCACGAAGGCCTCGGACACCGCGATCATCGAGACGCCCAGGATCATGTTGTTGCAGACCTTGGCGGCCTGTCCGGCACCGGCCTCGCCGCAGTGCACCACGCGGCGCCCGACGACCTCCAGGACGGGCAGGGCCTCGGCATAGTCCTCCGCGGACCCACCGACCATCATGGCCAGGGTCCCGGCCTCGGCGCCCACGGTGCCGCCCGAGACGGGCACGTCCAGGGACCGGTGCCCGGCCGCCGTCGTGATCTCGTGCATGCTCCTGGCGTCCTCCACCGCGATGGTGGAGCAGTCGATGAACAGGGTCCCGGGCCGCGCCGCGGCCAGCAGGCCCTCGACGGGCTCTCCGCCATCGGATCGGTCCTTGCCCTGGTAGGCGTCCAGGACGTGGCGTCCGGCGGGCAGCATGCTGATCACCAGGTCGGCCTCGCGGACGGCGTCGGGCCCAGAACCGGCGATCCCGATGCCGGCGGCGCGGGCCTGGTCGAGGGCCTCCGGCACCAGGTCGAAGCCGGTGACCCGGTATCCGGCCTTGACGAGGTTCGCGGCCATCGGGCCGCCCATGTGGCCCAGTCCGATGAAGGCGATGTCCGGCAACGCGCCGGTATTGCCAGGGGTGTCGGTGGTCTCGGTCATGACAAGGTCTCCTTGAGGGCCGTAACGGCGGGGGTACTGGATGAGTGGTCGGTGTCGGCCCCGGCGAAGACCCGGGCGACGTCCTCGTCGCGCACGTCCTCGAGGGTGGCGGGATTCCACCGGGGGTTGCGGTCCTTGTCCACGAGCTGGGCGCGGATGCCCTCGCTCATGTCGTCACTGCGGATCAGGTGGTAGGCCACCCGGCGGTTCTGGTCCAGCACCTCGTGGACGGATGACATCTGCGCCGCCCGGCGGACCAGTTCCAGGGTGACCTTGACCGACGTCGGCGACTTGGCCTGGATCTGTGTGGCCGCCTCGACGGCGGCCGGGTCTCCGTCGGCCTCGAGTGCGGCGACGATCTCCTCCGCGGTGGCCGCCGCGTAAGCGGATTCGATCCACCGACGGTGCTCGAACAGGGGTGCGGCCGGGGCCTGGACGGCGACGGCGGTGATCGCCTCGTGTGCCTCCTGCGTCTCCAGTGCGCGGGCCAGGTCCCCGAGCGACTCCGAGGGGACGAAGTGGTCGGCGAAGCTCAGGGCGAGGGCGTCCGCCCCGGTGACGTGCTGGGAGGTCAGGGCCATGTGGGTGCCGAACCCGGCGGGTGCGCGGGCCAGCAGCCAGGACCCGCCGACGTCGGGAAAGAAGCCGATGCCGGTCTCCGGCATGCCCAGCCGGGTCCGCTCGGTGACGATCCGGTGGGAACCGTGGGCGGAGATCCCCACGCCGCCACCCAGGACGATCCCGTCCATGAACGCCACGAAGGGCTTGGGGTAGTCCGCGATCTCCCCGTTCATCGTGTACTCGATGTCGAAGAAGTGGTCGGCGTCCTGCGGGTGGCCCTCCGTCACGGTGCGGTGCAGGTTGACGATGTCCCCGCCGGCGCACAGCCCCCGCTCGCCGGCGCCCGAGACGAGGACGGTCCGGACGCCGTCGTCCTGGCGCCACTCGTCCAGGGCGGCACGGACGGTGTCCACCATGCCGGGGGTGATGGCGTTCAGGGCCTTCGGCCGGTTCAGGACGATATGGCCCAGGTGACCGGCCCTGCGGACGATCACCTCGGGTTCGGTCGGCTGCGCCGATGACGTCGGCGACGATGCGTCGATGCTCATGGTTTCCTTTCCTCCGAGTCGGATCGGTGCCGGTCCGGCTCTCCGGGGCACTGTCTCAGGCGTCGACCAGCATGCGGCCGACGATCAATCGCATGATCTCGTTGGATCCCTCGAGGATCTGGTGGACCCGCAGGTCCCGGACGATCTTCTCCACGCCGTACTCGTGCAGGTAGCCGTAGCCGCCGTGGAGCTGCAGCGACTTGTTCGCCGCTTCGAACCCGGTGTCGGTGGCCAGTAGCTTGGCCATCGCGCACAACCGCACGGTGTCGGGGTCCTTGCGCTCCAGGGCGTCGGCCGCCCGCATCAGGAACGTGCGGGCTGCCTCCAGGTCGGTGGCCATGTCCGCCAGGTCGAACACGAGGGACTGCTTGGTGGTCAGCGGAGCACCGAAGGCGGTGCGCTCCTTGAGGTAGACGGTCGCCTTCTCCAATGCCGCCTGGCCGCCCCCGAGGGAACAGGCCCCCATGTTGATGCGACCGCCGTTGAGGCCCTTCATGGCGATGTGGAACCCGTCGCCCTCCGCACCCAGGCGGTTGACCACCGGGACACGGGCGTCCTCGAAGATCACCTGCCGGGTGGGCTGGGTGTTCCAGCCCATCTTCTTCTCGTTCGGACCGAAGGACAGCCCGGGGGTGTCCTTGTGGACCACGAGCGCGGAGATGCCCTTGGACCCGGTGTCCGCGGTCCGGCACATCACCACGTAGTACTCGGAGGTGCCGGCACCCGAGATGAACTGCTTGACACCGTTGAGGACGTAGTCGTCGCCGTCCCGCACGGCCCGGGTGGTGAGCGACGCGGCATCCGATCCCGCGCCGGGCTCGGTCAGGCAGTAGCTGCCCAGGTGCTCCATGGAGGCCAGGGTGGGTACCCACTGGGCGCGCTGCTCGTCCGTGCCGAAGCTGTCGATCATCCAGACGACCATGTTGTGAATGGAGATGTAGGCCGCCAGCGCCGGATCGGCCTTGGACAGCTCCTCGAAGATGAGGATGGCGTCCTTGCGGTCCAGCCCCGCGCCGCCATGCTCCTCGTCCACGTAGATGCCGCCCAGGCCGAGTTCACCGGCCTCGGCGAGGACGTCGACCGGGAAGTGCTTCTCGGCATCCCACTCCAGCGCGTGCGGAGCGATCCTCTCAGTGGCGAAGTCGCGGACGGCTTCCACCAGTGCCTGCTGGTCCTCGGTGATCTGATACATGACTGCAGTCCTTCCTCATTGGGCAGGTTCGACGAGGGCATGCCGCTTGATGGTTCCGCCCGGGTTGCCGCACGTAGGTGCTGTTAGGTGGCAGGTGGTTAGCGTCGTGGTGGGATGTCACTTCCCAGCAAATCGGTCCACAAGTTCGATCGAATCTGGGTGGCCAGAGAGTTCGGCGATCTTCGCGGACTCGGCCTTCAGATGCGCCTCGTACCCATCATGCTCGCTGCGCAATAGCTGCTTAGTGGGGAAGAGGGCGTGCCGGGCGCCATGGAGGAAGCGGTCCTCCGTCTCAGTCAGTCGTTGGGCGAACTCTGCGGCCGGCACGGACCGGTTCGCCAGTCCCCAGTCGACGGCCTCGGAGCCGGTGAGCCGTCGTCCCCCGAGGGTCAGGTCGACGGCACGCTGGTGACCGACGAGCCGGGGCAACCAGTAGGACACGCCCGTGTCCGGGGTCAGGCCGATCCTGGCATAGGCAGCCATCAAGGGCGCGTCCTCGGTCACCAGGACCCAGTCCGAGTTGAGCATGAGACCCAGTCCTGCGCCGGCCACGATGCCGTTGACACCTGCGAGGATGAGCAGCCGGGATTGCGTCATGGCCAGGGCCAGCTCGTGCGCGGCCTCGGCCAGGGTGCTGAGGAACTCCGGTCGCAGTTCGGGCTCACGGGCAGCCATGCTCCTGACATCGCCACCGCCGCAGAAGAACCGGCCCTCCCCCGTCAGTGTCAGCAGGTAGACGTTCGGGTCGGCCTCGGCCGCGCGAAGGGCGGTCAGTGCCTCGCGGGCCATCTGCAGGTTCAGGGCGTTGCCCTCCGCGGGACGCTGAAGGACGAGACGCACGACGCCGGGACGGTGTTCGACGCGGACGGCCAGGGTGTTCTCAGTCTGTGTCACGGTCTTCCTTTGCTGTTCTTCTGGTCGAGTAAGTGGTCGATGTCGATCGCGCGGTCGGGGCCGCGACGGCGGCGCCTGCCGCGCCCGACGAGAGACCCTAGAGGCATTCGATGATGGTGACGTTGGCCTGACCGCCGCCCTCGCACATGGTCTGCAGCCCGTACCGGCCCCCGGACCGTTCGAGCTCGTGCAATAACGAGACCATCAGCCGGGCGCCGGTGGCCCCGATCGGATGCCCCAACGCCATCGCCCCGCCGTTGACGTTCACCCTGGCCATGTCCGCGTCCAGTTCCCGCTGCCAGGCCAGCACGACGGCGGCGAAGGCCTCGTTGATCTCGATCACGTCCATCTGGTCCAGGAACATCCCGGTCTTGGCCAGGGCGTACTTTGTGGCGCGGATCGGGGCCGAGAGCATCATCACCGGATCATCGCCCCGGGCCGAGACGTGGTGGATCCGCGCCCGCGGCGTGAGCCCGTACCGCTCCACAGCGGCCGGCGAGGCGATCAGCAGGGCCGCGGCGGCGTCGGACATCTGCGAGGCGGTCGCCGCGGTGTGCAGCCCACCGGGGATGATTGGATCCAGCGACCGCATCTTCTGAAGGTCCGGGGCACGTGGCCCCTCATCGGCGGTGACCTGCGGGGCCCCCGGCACCGCCACGATCTCCTTTTCGAAGCGACCATCCCGCTGGGCGGCCAGGGCCCGCTCGTGCGAGCTCACCGCCAGCTCCTCCAGTTGATCCCGGGGGAAGCCCCACTGGGTGGCCATCATCTCCGCGCCCCGGAACTGGGAGATCTCCTGGCCCCCGTACCGGTCGGCCCAGCACGCCGACCCGGTGAACGGGTCGTCGAACCCGGCCCCAGCCCGATTCGACGCCGACAGCGGGATCGCGGACATCGACTGCACCCCGCCGGCCACGACCAGATCCGACGTCCCGCTCATCACCGCCTGGGCGGCATAATGGATCGCCTGCTGGCCGGACCCGCACTGGCGCTCCACCGTCGTCCCGGGGACGTGTTCGGACAGTCCGGCCGCGAGCCAGGCGTTACGGGCGATGTCCATGGCCTGCGGGCCCAGCTGGTCGATGCAGCCCAGGATCACCTCGTCATACTCCGCCGAGTCAATGTCCTGGCGTCCCACGAGCTCGGCGATCGGCGCCGCCGCCAGGTCCAGCGGATGCACGCCCGCCAGTCCCTTACCGCGCCGCCCGACGGGGGTGCGGACCGCGTCGATGATGTAGGCCTCAGTCATGGGATTCCTCCAGGTACGTGATGGTGTGTTGTCTTGCCGGGCGCTGATGGCTCAGCGCGGGGCCATGCGCAGGGCACCGTCCAGGCGCACGGTGGCCCCGTTGAGGTAGTCGCTGTCCAGGAGCGAGCCCACCAGTTGGGCGTACTCCTCGGGCCGGCCGAGCCGGGCAGGGAAGGGCACCCCGGCGGCCAGGCCGGCCCGGTAGTCCTCGCCGACGGTGGCGAGCATGGGGGTTTCCAGGATGCCCGGGGCGATCGTGTTCACCCGGATGCCGAAACTGGCCAGGTCGCGAGCGGCGGTGATGGTCAGGCTGTGCACCCCGCCCTTGGACGCTGCGTAGGCCGCTTGGCCGACCTGGCCCTCGAAGGCGGCGACCGAGGCGGTGTTCACGATCAGCCCACGCTGCACGTCCTCATCGACGGGATCAGTCTGTGCCATGGCCTCCGCGGCCAGGGTCATCACGGTGAACGTCCCGATGAGGTTGACCCGTACCACGGTCTCGAACATTCCCAGATCGTGGGAGCCATTCCGCCCTAGGATCCGGGCCGACGGAGCGATGCCGGCACAGTTCACCGCCATGCGCAGCGGCCCGGCCTCGCCGGCGGCCGCGACCGCGGCACGCACCTGCTCAGCATCCGTCACGTCCGCGGGCACATATGTGACGCCCTCCACGGCCGGCGCCTTGCTGATACCCGCGGGCAGGTCGACACCAATCACACGCACGCCGCGGGCGGCGAGCATCGCAGCGGTCGCCGCGCCCAGACCGGAAGCAGCGCCGGTGACCAGAGCCGAAGAGTTGTTGATGTCCATGAAGGGTTCCTATCTATAGGGGTGGGGAAGGATAGCGCTCAGACGAAGGCAGACACGCCGGTGACAGCTCGGCCCACGATGAGGGCGTTGATCTCGTAGGTGCCCTCGTAGGTGTAGAAGATCTTGACGTCGTTGAAGAGCCGGGCCATTTCGTGTCCGGACAGGATGCCATTGCCTCCCATCAGGACCCGGCCCGCAACGGCGGATTCCTGTGCCAGCGAGGTCGTGGTGGCCTTGGCCAGGGTTGCATGGGACACGCCGAAGGCTCCTCGTCCTGCTTTGGTTCGCCCGGGTCGGTGCTTCTCACCCGCAGTCAGCAACATTGGTACTGATTGGGTACTGACGCCTTCCATACTGATGCCGGACCGCCATCTTGTCAACGCTTTAGTTGACTGGCGGACAAATGCGGCCGGATCGAGAGGTCATCCCTCCCGACTTGGCTCATTCCTAGTGCCCTGATTTTTCGGGCAGGGTCTTGAGGATTTCCTTGGCTTCGGGGGTGAGGGCTGCGGGGATGGTGGCGATGGTCCCGTTGATCTCGACCAGGCCCTCTCGGAGGGGTTGGAGTGTCTTGATGATCCGGCGCAGGCTCATTCCGGTGGCCGTCTGGAGGTGTCGGCCTACGGCCAGGGCGCAGAACACAATGGTCAGGTGGGCCTCGATCGCATCCCGGGTGTGGTGGAAGATCGGGCGGGCCCGCAGGTCGGATTTGGCCATCCGGAATGAGGCCTCGACCTCGAACAGTGAGTGATAGGCAGCCACGACCTCGGCCCCGGAGAGTACCTTCATGCTGGTGTTCATCACGTAGCCCTTGAGCCCGAAGAGCTGCTCGGCGGCCTTGGCCGCCTCATAGTCCACGGTCAGGGACTTTCGCTGGCCCGTGGTTAGGAACCGAGCCTTGCGCTGGGCCTTGCGGCCGGCGGCGATGTCCTCGGCCCGCTGGACCTGCAACGTGTGGTTGCGCCGGTCGCGGTGTTCGCGGGCCAGCCGGTACTGCCAGACCGCGCGCCGCCGTGAGGACTCGGTGCCCTTCTTCAACTCAGTGGTGGTCTCGATGACCTGGCCATCGGCGAAGTGGTTGCCCGTCGTGGCGAACGTCTTGGCCAGGTCCATGGGGGCCTTGGCGTTCCTCGAGCCGACGATGTACTGGTATCCGGCCTCCTCCAGGGCCTGGATGTTCGCCCAGGAGAGCATGCCGGCATCAGCCACCACCAGCATGTCCTGCACCTGGTGGCGATCCCGGAAGGCGTCCAACACGGGGATCATGGTCCGGGTCTCGGCCTTGTTGCCCTCGAAGAAGTGCAGCTCCAGCGGGAACCCGTGCCGGTCGACCAGCAGTCCGACGAGGATCTGGGGGTCGATCCGGCGTTCTTTGGAGAACCCTGACTTGCGTAGTTCGTCTTCCTCGTCGGCCTCGAAATACAGGGTCGTCACGTCGTATAGGCACACGCTGACCGCGCCACCGTCTGCGGCGAACCGGTAGGCCGCCGAGGAGAGCAGGTCCCGCCAGTTGTCAGGAACGCAGCGGGCCAGATGGCGCTTGAGCGTGGCATAGGAAGGCACGTTCTCCACGTTCAGCTCGGCCAACACCCGCAGAGAGTCCAGCTTCGAGGTTGGTTCGATCACCCGGGCCAGCACCAGTTGCTTGAGGACCTCGTCGTTCACGGCGCCGGTGAATCCGATCCTCTCGTAGGCCTGCTCCAGCACTTCCCACAGCACCCTGGGTCGGGTCCCGTGCAGCACCAGCCCGCCACCGGCATCCACGCCTTTGGCGGGGGCCGTGGTGGTGTCATCGGTGTGCAGGTCGAGGTCGAAAGCCATCTGCCCGGCCTGGATTTTCTCCCGCGCCACCTGTTCCAGCGCGGCCAGGGTCACCTCGTCGTGGGCCGACCCGAGGTGTTCAAGGATCTCCCGCTTGCCGTGGCGCTTCTGCGCGATCTGCACCGCGGTCGCCCCGGAGCTCGTCTTCACCTGCCGGATGTACACCCTCAACAGCCTAGAACCACCCCGGCTAGTGCCCCACCCCGCGACCAAGAACCCCGGAATCACGCGGAACTATGAGCCCAAAGCGACCGAATCACCGAAGAGTGAGCCAAGTCGGGTTCCATACTGATGCCGGACCGCCATCTTGTCAACGCTTTAGTTGACTGGCGGACAAATGCGGCCGGATCGAGAGGTCATCCCTCGATTTTTCTATAGCCGGTGACGGCGACCGGCCACGGAGATGGTCCCCGACAGTGACCGGGCATGCTGCAATCGCTCAGTCGGCAATGGGCCCGCAGCTTGCCACACTAGGATCCCGTGCCTATGAGACCTGACCGCCGGGGTGCAGGACCGGACGATGCCGTGGCCATGTCGGGCGCGTCGCAGGCGGGCCAGCGCGTCTGTTGCGGTGTTCATGGGAGGGGTAGGCGTGAGCTTGGCGGTCAGGCCCCAACTGTCAGACCGGCCAATCAGACGAGCCCCCCTGCGACACGGGGCAGAGGGGTGGGGCCGGGCAATAAGCGCGCACGGCCCGTAATGCGTGGCCCCTACAGGGGCACCGGAGGTGGCTCAACGCGGATGCCCCTGTTCGCCGAAAGCGCTCAGTGCCCCCACTGAGGGCTTCTCCCTGCACCGGGTATCAAGCCGCGGTCGGGCTCTCCTACGCCGGGCTGTCGCCGGGGCGGGGAGCGACGCCGTCGAAGAAGATCTGCGAGAAGCCCCGTGCTACTTGTTCGGCAGAGTATGCACCGGTCTTGGGATTGAACCACCGGTGAGTCCAGTTGATCATGCCGAAGAACCCTCGAGACATCAGCGCGGGGGGGACGTCCGAACGGAATTCCCCCTCCTCGACGCCGTTCTCCAAGATCTGCCGGACTATTGACGTGAAGGCCCTGGTTTTCGCCAGCATGTCCTGGGCCCAGGGGGTTGACTGAAAAGCCACTTTCCCCATGTCCTCGCTTATGTATATATACACATAAGGATAGTTCTCTGCATAGGAGTTCAACTGCACTTGGAGAAGCAGGGAAAGCTTCTCTCGAGCGGTGACGTCAAGGCGTTCAATTCGTTGAGCTTCCCTGAGGTTGTCCTCGAGAACTCCCTGCACCGAGCTCTGGAAGACCTCCTGAAAGAGCTCTTCCTTACTGGCCACGTAATAGTAAAGGCTGGCCCTGTCAGTGCCGAACCTATCGGCGACGTCATTCAGGGTCGTGGACTCGTACCCTTGCTCATTGAAGACCTCGGCAGCCGTCCTAAGGAGTTCGGCACGCTTCTTGAGGTAGGCAGAGTTGCCTTCCTTGATGGCCAGCTCTCGCCTCTGGCTCATTCCGCTGCTGGCCGCCCGGGTTGCTGTCTTCGACATAGATTTCGATACTACCTGTTCGTTATGGCCGCTTGAGCAGCGGTGGAGGGGCGCTGAGTCATAGCCGCCGCGGCGCCGCGGGCCGGGACGCCCCGGTGGCCCGGAGTTGCCTTAGCCAGGTCGATGGCTGAGAGAATCTCCGTGGATCCAGCCCCTAGTTCAAGAGCGTTGTGAACGTGCAGGGCCAATCCCGGCATGTACCGGTGCATGGGCATGGCGTCCACGGCGATGGAGATCAGCTCCTTGGTCACGGCAGGAACGGTGCGGGTCTTCCCTGGGAGGGCTCCAATCATCATGAAGCCTTCCAGTGCCGAGGGTGAACTCTGGGCCAGCGCGTCCAGGAACCCGGGAACGTACCCGTCAAAGGTTTCCCAGTAGGCCCCTCCCCCCGTCCACGTCTCCACCAGTTCGCTAGCAGCCTGAGCCTCGGTGGCCGGATGGATCCCCCGTTCCTGAGCGAGCTCGACCAGACTTTGGGAGCCTTCCATGAAGGAGTGCACTCCCAGGCCGGCCACCAATGTGAGCACTTCGTGCAGCTGTTCGGGCGTGGCCCCGTGGTCCAGGCACTCCTCGGCGAAGGGTCGGGCCGCGTCCACATCCAGCACGGACACGGACACCCTCGTGGCGTACTGGATGAATGCCGCCGTCAGTGGCGGCAGGGGACTGCCGGGGGGTGCCCCCTGCAGCAGGAACTCCGCGTCTTCCCTGAGCTGCTCGAGACTAAGTCCAGGACTCATGCGGAACCGACCTTGGAGTCTTCCAGGCGGGCGCGCAATCCTCGCTTGTTGATCTTGGTGGTCGACATCGGCCACTCCTCACTTCCGAGGAAGTGCACTTCGGCGGGGATCTTGTAGCTGGAGATCTTTCCTCGGCAGAAATCGAGAAGTTCGTCTTCTGTGAGGTGCTGACCTGGCTCCACTTCCACGAAGGCGACCGCCACTTCATCCAGGCGACTGTCCGGGCGCCCCACCACGGAGGCCATGCGGACTGCGGGGTGGCGACATAGGAAGGACTCGATCTCGATAGTGGCCACGTTCTCGCCACCGATCTTGAGCATGTCCTTGAGGCGACCGTGGAACACCACTCTCCCGTCAGGGGTGCGGCTGTAGAGGTCTCCGGTGCGTAACCACCCATCCGCGCTGAGGGTTTCGGCCGTCTTGGCGGGGTCGCGGTAGTACTCCGTCATCACGCAGTATCCGCGGATCAGCATCTCTCCCATCTGCCCGTCGGGAAGGTCTTCACCGGTGGCGATGTCCACAATGCGCAGCTCAATACCGGGGACCGCCTTGCCTTGAGCTTCCGAGCGTTCCTCAACGCTCTCCAGCCGATCGCTGAGTGCGTAGATCCCAGCTGCCTCGGTCATACCGCACGCCGCGAGCATCTCGGCGTGTGGAAAGGTTTGTTGCACTTGTTCGATGAGGGGGCGGGGGCCGATGACGAGGATGGACCGCAGGTGCGGCAGCGCCCGGGCGTCGAACCGCGGGTGATCCAGCATGGGTTGCATGATGGCCGGAAACCACGGGAACGCCACCGTGACTCCCTCTTGTGCCATGAGGTCGACCGCCCGGTCGACATCAAAATACGTGTCCGTGACGTAAGTGCCGCAGGCGCCGATCGAGCCGAGGAAGGGACTCAGGCTTCCGATGTGGTAGAGGGGGCCAGCGCCCCAGGTAACGTCAGGGCCACCGGCGCCGTAGCGATGGCGAGCACGGTGCACAGCACCCCGCGTGAGCGCCTCATGGCTGAGGACGCACCCCTTGGGGTGGGCCGTGGTGCCGGAGGTGTAGAGCAGCATCGCGGCGTCTCGGACGCGCACGGAGGCCCGGGAGCGGTGGACCTGCATCAAGTCGGTCCGTCCCGCAAACTCGTCGAACTCACTCCGGCTCATCAGGCCCGGTCCGGCCTCACCGTTCATGGCGACGACGAACCTCAACCGAGGATGGCGGGGGAGACGCAGACTCTGCACATCGGTTTGTGCATCCAGGCCGTCCAAGGCCTGGGCCAGGACATTCGGGAAGTCCAGATAGGCCCCGGGGGATGAGCCGAGCGTAAGGAAACCGACCAGATCGGCGTTCTCGGCGATGTGGTCGAGCTCATCGGTCCGATGCCGAGCATTGACAGGAACGGCCACTCCCCCCATCAGAGCAACCCCGAAGACGCTCTCGATGAATTCGATGCCGTTGTGGCCCAGGATCCCCACGTGGTCCCCGCGGCGCACCCCCAGAGACAACAGGCTGCGGGCCACCCCGACCGCCCGGGCGAACAGCTCTGCATGCGTGTAACGCTGCCCGGGCAGGACCAGCGCATCACGATCGGGTGCCTGGTGGGCGGAACGCACCAGCAGATCACCTAGGGGCATTACCTCACTCCACATGGCGAGTTCTTCATCATCATTCATGGCGAGCCTCCTTCACAGAATTTACTATGACATGGGTCACGCTTGTCGTCAACGTATGAGTTGACGTGGCGTCAACATTAGGGTTGACGCCCTTGGTTCGGCTCCATAGGCTGGGCCACCAGATCAATCAAGCGCCGGCGAGTATGACCGCCGGCCTAATCCGAATGCCAGACACGTGGCCGGAGCACTGGAGCAAGCGAAATGAGCACTGGGACGCACATCCGGATCGAACATGAGGGTCCGCTGACATGGATCGTGTTGGACCGCCCCGATCAGGCAAATTCCATGAGTCAGGAGATGCTGGAGGAATTCAGCGCGGCACTCGAACGACTGCGTGAAGAAGGCGGACCCGTGCTGGCGATCCGCGGCGAGGGCAAGGGGTTCTCCGCCGGCTTCGACATCGGCCAGGTGGGCACGCCTAAAGCGGCCGACCCGGTGGCTGATCGAGCCCGGCTGCAGAAGAACCTGGAGCGGTGGCTGGCGATCTGGGACCACCCGAAACCCGTGATTACCGCCGTGCACGGGTACTGCCTGGCCGGAGCAACCCAGATGTGCGTCTACTCCGACATCACCATCGTGGCCGAAGACGCTCGAATCGGCGAACCCTCCATCGCCATCGGCGGCGGGTACATCGCCCCTACGTGGGCGCCGCTCGTGGGACCCAAGCGCGCCAAGGAACTTGCCTTCGTGGCAGGCAACCATATCGACGGCCGCACCGCCGTGGAGTGGGGCTGGGCCAATCATGCCGTGCCTGAGCAGCAGTTGCTCGAGACGGTACGGGCCCTGGCCGAGCGGATCGCGCAGGTTCCTTCCGAGGTGCTGGCCATCAAGAAGCTCTCGATCAACCGGGCCATGGAAGCCATGGGGGTGCGACAGGCTGCCTCCTCGGTGAGCGAGATGGACGCCCTGCTGCATCTGTCTCCCTCGGTCCTGGAGCTACGGGAACGCATCGGCCAAGAAGGTCTCAAGCCGGTCATCGCGTCGTTCAGAGGTCCATCGACGACGGAGATCGCACGTGCTGGAAGGCCGTTGACATGACAAAACACGCACCTGGAGCTGTCGCGCCCACCGCTGCGCGGGCTTACGACCTGACCTCGGGCCGCACTTTGCTGCAGCACCTGGAGCATTGGTCGACCCAGCGCGCCAGCCAGGACGCCCTGGTCTTCCTGCGCGACGTCGCGCAACCGGCTACCTACGGACGCATGGCCTGGCAGGGCCTCGCCGAGACGGTCGATGTGCTACGGCGACGCCTAGCAACGGCAGGCATCAGCGACCAGGCGGGCACCTTCGTAGCCCTGCCCAACTGTCCACTGCTGATATCGCTGTGGTTGGCCGTCCCCGGAAACGGGGGCATCGTCCAGGTGATGGATCCCGACGCTGGCCGGCTGGCCTTCGAGAGAGTTCTCGTCGCCACCCAGCCGCTTCTCGCCATCGCCTCAACCGCCAATGGCCCCATCATCGCCGAGGCCATCCGACGTACGGGGGTCCCCACCGAACTCGTGGTCACTCCGGAAGAGGCCCTCTGGGACCCGACGGGGGCCCTGGCCGACCATCGCCTGGGGACGCTCCCATTGCAGGACCCGACGGCGGAGATGATTGCCGGACGGTTGCCGACCTCAGGGACCAGTGGACGCCAGAAGCTGGTTGAACTCACTCACCGCAATTATGTGATGTCGGGTGAACGGATGGCACGGAACTCGGGCTTCACCTCCGAGGATCGGCACTATCTGTGCTCCCCCTTCTTCCACACGAACGCCCAGCTCTACCTGTGTGCTCCGCCCCTAGTGACCGGTGGGTCGATCAGCGTCGTTCCCCGGTTCAGCGCGACCCATTACTTCTCCGCCGCCCGCTGGACCGGGAGCACCGTCAGCTCCATGGTGGCTCCGCCCATGCGGATGGCTCTGCACAAGGCCATGGACGCGGCAGGCCCGGTCGATCCCGGCCAGTTGCGTCTGATCCAGTACGGGATGAATCTCAGCCGCAGCGACTGGGACGCGTGGGATGAACTGGTCCCCGGCGTGCAGACCCGACAGATCTACGGCCAAACGGAATCCGTCACCGGTGTGCTCGGCGGGGCGGTCTGGGAGACGGACGACCGCGCAACTATCGGCCGTCCCTTCCTCGGCGTGGACGAAGTCCGGCTGGTTGCTCAAGACGGAAGCGATGCCCGGGACGGGGAGCCGGGCGAGCTGTGGGTTCGAGGCATCCCGGGAGAGACCCTGATGCTCGGCTACCACGCAGATCCTCAGGAAACGGGGCGCACCATCGTTGACGGTTGCTGGCTGCGGACCGGCGACGTCATGGTGAGACGTTCCGACGGACGGTTCGAGTTCCGGGGCCGGGCGATGCACATCATCCGGCGGGGCGGGGAGAATCTCTCGACCTACGCCCTGGAGCTGGACCTACAGGCCTGCCCGCTGGTCAACGATGTCGCCATCACCGCCCAAGAGGATCCCACCTTGGACGCCGTCGTTGTGGCCCACGTCATCCCCGGCGCCGCCTGGTCCGAAAACGGTTTCCTGGCATGGTGCCGGGAGCACCTGGGCAAGCGGGGGGTCCCCGATCTGGTGCGCGTGCACGCAGAGTTCCCCCGCACCGGAAGCGGGCGGGTCCTCGCGCGCGAACTCAAGTGAAGCCGGACGGGACTCTCACCCCGTCCGACCAGAAGGAGGCGGGTATGCCCGCAGTTCTGATCGCCAACCGGGGAGAGGTGGCCCTGCGCATCATCCGCGCAGCCCACGGCCTGGGCCTGCGCACCGTGGCCGTCTACGCCACCGACGATGCAGATTCGGCCCACGTTGGCGCCGCCGATGAGGCACGGTCGCTGGGTGCCGCTGGAGTGGCCGCCTATCTCGACATCGACGCCGTGCTGCAGGCAGGCCTGGACGCTCAGTGCGATCTGGTGCATCCGGGTTACGGATTCCTCAGCGAGAACCCGCTGTTCGCCCGCAGCTGCGCCGAGGCGGGCCTGGCCTTCGTGGGACCCGACCCAGAGGTCCTCGACCTTCTTGGGGACAAGGGCACCGCCCGCGGACTCGCCGCGCGGGTGCAGGTGCCGGTGTTGCCCGCGACCGCAGTGGTGGCACGCGTGGAGGAGGCTGAACAGTTCATGGCCTCGTTGGACGGGGCGCCGGTCATCGTCAAGGCCGTGGCCGGCGGGGGCGGACGAGGCATGCGCATCGTGCAGGAGCCGGCGGATCTACCCTCAGCCCTGGAACGGTGCCGGTCGGAGGCCGCACGAAGTTTCGGTCGACCCTACGTCTACGTGGAGCGCTATGTGCCCCGGGCACGCCACGTGGAGGTGCAGGTCGTGGGAGACGGCTCGAACGTGGTGCACCTCGGGGACCGCGACTGCAGCATCCAGCGCCGGCACCAGAAAATGATCGAAATCGCTCCGGCCCCCTTCCTCACCGAGGATCTGCGCACTGCGATGCAGGCCTCGGCCGTGGAGCTCTGCCGCGCGGTGGGGTACCGCGGCCTGGGCACGGTCGAGTTCCTCGTCGACCTCGACAAGCCCGGGGCCTACTTCTTCATCGAGGCCAATCCGCGGTTGCAGGTGGAGCACGGCATCACTGAAGAGGTGACGGGCGTTGACCTGGTGCGCACCCAATTACGGATTTCCGCCGGCGCCTCCTTGGCCGAGTGCGGTCTGGACCCCGCGGACACCGTCACCGTTCGCGGGACCGCGGTCGAGGCCCGGGTCACTGTGGAGCCCGGGGGCCCCGACCGGGTGAGCCGTTTCGAGGCCCCCTCGGGTCCGGGGATCCGGGTGGAGACGCACGGTTTTGAGGGCATGGATGTCAACCGCGTTTACGACCCCTTGCTGGGCAAGGTCATCGTGCACCGTGAGGGTTCGTCCCTGCATGAGGTCATGGACGAACTTCGAGAGGTCTTGACCGGTTTCCGCATCGAGGGGCCCCACACCAACCTCCCCCTCCTGGACCGCCTCCTGTCCATGGAGGAGGTGCGCTGCGGTACCACGACGTCCGATTTTCTCGATGCCCTGCTGGCCCCAGTCCAGGACGATGTCGACCAGGGGGAGAGGATTACCGTGGCCTCCCCGACCCAGGCCACGGTGGTCTCCGTGCTCACGGTCCCCGGTGCTCGGGTGCGTCGGGGACAGCCCCTGATGGTCCTGGAATCCATGAAGATGGAGCAGGAGATCCCCTCACCAGCCCACGGGACGGTGTGCGACGTTCAAGTCCTCCCCGGCAGCTCGGTCCGGGAAGGACAGCATCTCCTGACCGTCGAATCACGTGGGGTTGAAGCCATTGAGCAGCCGGAGGTTCCCGCCGCCATTCCCGCCACCGGCACGCGGGATGATCTTCAGAACCTGTTCGCCCGCCGGGCCCGGACCACGGACGGCAACCGGCCCGAGGCCGTGGCGAAACGCCACAGCCTCGGCAAACGGACGGCCCGGGAGAACCTCGCCGAGCTCTTCGACGACGGCGCCTTCCACGAGTACGGTTCGCTCGTGGTCGCTGCCCAGCGGGCCCGCCGTTCACAGGAGGACCTGGAAACCCACACTCCTGCCGATGGGCTGGTCACGGCCGTCGGCTCGGTGGGCGCCACTGCCGGTCGGGACCCTGTCCCGGTGACCGCGCTGGCCTACGACTACACGGTGCTGGCCGGGACGCAGGGGATGCAAAGCCACCGGAAGGCCGAGCGGATACTCGACCTCGCCCGACGCCGGGGCACCCCCGTGGTGATCTTCGCCGAAGGCGGTGGCGGGCGCCCCGGGGACACGGACAACCAGGCGCGAGCCACCGGTATGGACCTGGGAACCTTCACGGCCCTAGGACGGCTGAACGGACTGGTCCCGACCGTGGGCATCGCCTCGGGGCGATGCTTCGCCGGCAACGCCGCCATGCTGGGCGCCTGTGACGTCATCATCGCCACCAAGGATGCCAACATCGGCCTGGGAGGACCGGCCATGATCGAAGGCGGGGGGCTGGGCAGTTTCACCGCAGAGGAGATCGGCCCCGTCTCCGTTCAGGTGCCCAACGGCGTGGTGGATGTCCTCGTCCAGGACGAGCGGGAAGCAGCCAGGACGGCCAGGAAGTACCTGGGCTACTTCCAAGGTCCCTCGACAAGGTGGTCCAGTGCCGACCAGCGGTTGCTGAGGGACCTGGTGCCCGAGCAGCCGCGGCGCTCCTTCGACATCCGCCGGCTCATCGAGGTGCTCTGTGACGAGGACTCCACCCTGGAACTGCGTGCCGGATTCGGACGCGCCGCCCTCACGATCCTGGGGAGAATCGAGGGCCGTCCCGTGGGGATCATCGCCAATGATGGTCGGGTGAACGGCGGCGCCATCGACAGCGACGCGGCAGACAAGATGGCCCGGTTCCTCCAGCTGTGCGACGCCCACGATCTCCCCGTCCTTAGCCTGTGCGACACCCCGGGGTTCATGGTGGGCCCCGAGTCCGAGACCCGCGCCACGGTGCGCCATGTGAGCCGGCTCCTGGTGGCCGCACCCAACCTCGCGGTGCCCTTCTGTTGTGTGGTGATCCGGCGATCATACGGACTGGGCGGACAGGCTATGGCCGGAGGGAGCTTCCGCACCCCGGACGCCATCGTGGCCTGGCCCACCGGGGACATCGGCGCCATGGGACCCGAGGGCGCCGCCCGCCTGGGCTACCGGAAGGAGCTACAGGCCATCCCCACCGGATCGGAACGCGATGCGGAACTCCGCCGCCTCACCGAGGAGTACCGACAGCGCGGACAAGCGATCAACGCGGCCTCCGTCTTCGAGATCGACGACGTCATCGACCCCGCCGAAACACGCTCGTGGATCACCCATGTCCTGACCGCCACCGCCGACTGCTCGGACGAGCCCGCTCAGCGGCGTCGAATCGACACCTGGTGACCTTCCTCCGCGTATTCACGAAGCCTTGATTCCCAATCAACACCACTGTAGATTTACACTCACGTTGACAACCGGGGCGCCCAGCATCGGCGCCCAAGAACTCAGGAGAAGACATGAGGCCGGAGCCGACTCAGGAAGCCATCCAGCAACTGCTGGACAAGGACGCGATCAAGGACACGCTGTACGACTACGCGTATTTCTTGGACATGAATTACACCGATGAACTCGCCCAGCTGTTCACGGATGACTGCTACGTCGCCTACGGCCCCGGATTCGGAGCCGAGGGCATCGACGCGTACCGGGAGACGCTCGAAGGGGTGGGCACCTTCTTCACCGGCACCAGCCACCACGTCTCCAACATCAAGATCGACTTTGAGGACGAGGACACGGCGAGGGTCCGCTCAGGCCTTCTGGCATGGCACCGTTACCAGCGCGAACGCCCGGATGGCTACGTGCTGGGGCAGTACCACGACGTGATGGTCCGCACCCCGCAGGGCTGGCGGTTCAAGCGCCGGGAGCTGCAGCATGCGGGCACGATCGACTTCCACACGAAGCCCGAGCACCAGACGATGATTGCGCGGAGGTCCTGAACATGTCCACGACTACTACTCAACCGGATGGCACCGGCACCCCGGGGCAGGACACCGCGCAGGAGCTGCTCTTCGAGGTCAAGGGACACGTCGCGCACCTCACCCTGAACCGGCCCAAGGCCCTCAACTCGATCTCCCACGACTTGGACCTGCGGCTCCAACAGGCGTGGCAGGAGATCAACGACAACCCTGATATCTGGGTGGCCGTTTTGTCGGCCTCAGGAGACCGGGCCTTCTGCGCGGGAGCGGACGTCGGCGGTGGACCAGAGGCGCACGCTTCCCGCCTGGCCCTGGGGGGTGGGCTCACCGGAATCGGCGGCCCCCTGCTTAAGCTGAAGAAGCCTCTCATCGCGGCCGTCCACGGCTACGCCCTCGGAGGTGGTTTCGAACTCGCGATGTGCGCCGACATCATTGTCGCCGCAGACACCGCCCAGTTCGGGCTGCCGGAGACCAAGGCCGGGATCATCGGGGAGTGCGGGGTCGTGCACCGGGCCATCCGCCAGCTGCCCCATCGCATCGCCATGGCCATGATCCTCACCGGCGAGCGACTGGGCGCCCAGGATGCCTTGCAGTACGGCCTCGTCAACGAGGTGACCTCGCGTGAAGAGCTCGAGGCAGCTGCTGCCGCCTGGGCTGAGAAGATTTGCGCGGCCTCCCCCCTGGCCGTGCAGGCCGCCAAGCACGCTGCCCTCGAGCGAGCAGGGTACCCCTTGGAAGTGGCTCTCGCGACGCGGTTCGAGCCGATCGAGGCCTACGCGAATTCCGCGGACAGCAAGGAAGGGCCAAAGGCCTTCGCGGAGAAGCGCAAACCAGTGTGGTCTGGACGCTGACCACAGCTTTTCCGGTGACGGGTTCCGGCGCGATGAAATCGCACCGGAACCCGTCACCGTCTTCTCCCCCGATTCCCTCGCGGGAAAAGCGATCAGTTGACTCTTAGGCCACGGCGCAGGCACGGTCATGCCCCGGGGCAGTCCTGGCCTGGCCCCGTGATGCTCGCGTCGATCCGAGACACACTGAGGGGTATCGGTCAGCAGGGCGGGGCTCAGTCCCCAAAGCGCCGCCGCCCTGCGGCCACCCGTCCCAAGCCACCGCTTCCGACCTGTTTGGGGGTGCGCACGCCGGGATTCCCGTCGCGGCAGAACGTTCTACGGCACAGCTCGGACAGACGCCATTTGGTCCCCAGTTCTGCGTGGCCGGTCATGGCAGTCACGCTGGGGGCCGCCGTAGACGTCGCCGTTCTCAGGCAGTGACCTGGCTTCTGGGAACCGAGGTGTCGACTGCCACTCCGGTTGAGCTGTTCGACTCGTGGACGCACCAACCGGACGTCGGCATCGCCGCGGTCACGCGAGTACCCGTTGGCCGCGCGTCTGCCACCACTCCAGGACCATGCCAGCGCGCAGGCATCGGCCAGTCAGGCCAGTAGTTCCACGGATTGCCGATGATCGTCCACGCGATGTTCAGGCGGGAGCACTCGCCGGTCAATGCCGATCGGCGGCCCGTGCGCCCACAGTCAGGTGCACAGAGGTACCGGTACACCGAAGCTGATCCGGTCCGTGGTGGTGGATACCCGATTCCCGGCGGATCCCCCTCTGGCGGGCTGCAGACGACCCCTGCCGGCAATTGGTCGCGCCCGGCAGCGGCCCTCACGCAGAGGACGAGCTCGACCAGACCGCCGCGCGCGCCACCCCCATCCGTCCCCTAGGACGTTGGTATCCACCGAACCGGATCATCGATTCTTCCTTCTTCCACCCGGGGACACGTTCCCCAGGCCTGCGATCGCGCGTCCTGCCCGGTCAGGAATCCCTGTGTCGTCGAAGCACGGCTCTCTCCATGAATATTCGGAGTACTGAGGTCCACTCGTATTGGGGTTGGGAGCCGGTGGCCGGTTGACGCATTTG
>NZ_JBHLWH010000013.1:0-235447 GCF_042433045.1 Citricoccus parietis
CCAATCAACCAATTCAAAAAATTGGCATCAACAAACTTGGCACACTATTGAGTTCTCAAACAACAGGCACATCATGACTACTCACAAAGAATCCGGTAAGACCGGCGAAATCTTTGCTTTTCTCATCCGCGGCTTTTCAAGCTTAGTTCCTTGTTTCCTCCCCGTCAAATCGGCGTTTCCGGCGATTTTCTGGAGTGGAACCGAAGTCCCTCTGTGTTGTTTCCGGTTCTCAGGACCGCCGCTCTGCGACTGGCCCGTTGCTCCGGAGCAACTTTCCTAGCTTAGACCCGCTCTCGACTCGGTGTCAAATCCACCGCGCCGGGCTTTTCCTCCGGACCGAAGTCCTTCCGAGCAGCCTGGATCGTCACCAGCGGTTCTGCCTTGCGGCTTTCCCGGTGCCATGGTGTGGCTTCCAACCCCGGGTTTCCCGTGGATCTTCGCCGTTTCGGTCTGGAAGAACTTGTCTTCCGCGCCTTGGCACAAGAGAAGACAATACACAGGTTCTGGCGCTTTGCATAATCGGCCGTCCACCGCCCCTGAGAGGCGGAATCGGAGGCGTCAGCGGATCGGTCGAAGGTACACCGTGGCGAGCGGCGGGGCGGTGATCACCGCGGACGCCGGCTGTCCCTGCCACGCCTCTCCCGTCGCCTCGATCCGTCCGCCGTTGCCGAGACCG
This sequence comes from Citricoccus parietis, assembly GCF_042433045.1. Classification (NCBI taxonomy): domain Bacteria; kingdom Bacillati; phylum Actinomycetota; class Actinomycetes; order Micrococcales; family Micrococcaceae; genus Citricoccus; species Citricoccus parietis. The sequence continues at coordinate 677 of NZ_JBHLWH010000013.1, forward strand.
GATCCGCCGTAGCTCTCCACATCGGTGTTCAGGACCTCCCGCCACTGTCCCGCGAAGGGCAGTCCCAGGCGCACCTCGTGATGGGGGTTGCCGGACAGGTTCGTCACGCAGACCAGGGGACGCGCCTCGCCTGCGCCGGTCTCCGGAGTGGACCAGCGGATGAACGAGAAGAGGTTCCGGTCGCCGTCGTTCTGGTCGATCCACTGGAATCCGGCCGGATCGTTGTCCTGGCTCCACAGCTCGGGGGCGTCGCGGTACAGCAGGTTCAGGTCACGCACGGTCTTCATGAGCCCCTTGTGACCGGGGGTGTCCGTCAGCCACCAGTCCAGCCCGTGGGATTCCCTCCACTCGGACTCCTGGCCGAACTCGGACCCCATGAACAGCAGCTGCTTGCCCGGGTGCGCCCACATGTAGGCGTAGTACGCCCGCAGGGAGGCCAGCTGCTGCCACCGGTCTCCCGGCATCTTGCGCAGCAACGAGCCCTTGCCGTGGACCACCTCGTCATGCGAGAGCGGGAGCACGTAGTTCTCGCTCCAGGCATAGACCGTCGAGAACGTCATCTCGTGGTGATGCCACTTGCGGTTGACCGGGTCCTCGGACAGGTAGGCGAGGGAATCGTGCATCCAGCCCATGTTCCACTTCAGGCCGAAGCCGAGCCCGTCATGGCTGGTCGGCGCGGTCACTCCGGAGAACGCCGTGGACTCCTCGGCGATCATCACGATTCCGGGGTTGCGCCGGTAGGCCGTGGCCGTGGTCTCCTGCAGCAAGCTGATGGCCTCGAGATTGTGGTTGCCACCGTGCACGTTCGGCACCCACTCCCCCTCCTCGCGGGAGTAGTCCAGGTACAGCATCGAGGCGACGGCGTCCACGCGCAGCCCGTCGATGTGGAACTCCTCCAGCCAGTACAGGGCGTTGGCCACCAGGAAGTTCCGCACCTCGGTACGGCCGTAGTCGAACACCAGGGTGCCCCAGTCCGGGTGCTCCCCCTTACGCGGGTCGGCGTACTCGTAGAGGGGCTGTCCGTCGAACTTCGCCAGGGCCCAGTCGTCCTTCGGGAAGTGTGCGGGCACCCAGTCCAGGAGCACGCCGATGCCAGCCTGGTGCAGCCGGTCCACCAGGTACTTGAAATCGTCCGGGGAGCCGAACCGGGAGGTGGGGGCGTAGTACCCGGTGACCTGGTAGCCCCAGGAACCTCCGAAGGGGTGCTCCGCCACCGGCATGAACTCCACGTGGGTGAAACCCTGCCAGGAGACGTACTCGACCAACTGGTCCGCCAGCTCGCGGTAGCTCAGGCCCGGCCGCCAGGACCCGGCGTGCACCTCATAGACACTCATGGCCGCGTCGTGCGGATTGGTCGCCGCCCGCTTCTCCATCCACGCCGCGTCCCCGAAGGCGTACCGGGAGTCCTCCACGCGGGAGCCGGAGGCCGGCGGCACCTCGGTCCAGCGGGCCAGGGGGTCGGCCTTGTCCCGCCAGTGGCCGTCCCGGCCGAGGATGGCGTACTTGTAGACGGTGCCGGCCCCGATCCCCGGGACGAAGATCTCCCAGAGGCCCGAGTCTCCCAGCGAGCGCAGGGCGTGCTGTCGACCGTCCCAGCCGTTGAAGTCACCCTTGACCCGCACGGCAGCGGCGTTGGGGGCCCAGACGGCAAACGAGGTGCCCGTGATGTCGCCTTGGGGCGAGGAATAGTGGCGCACCCGGGAGCCGAGGACCGTCCACAGCGTCTCGTGCCGGCCCTCGCGGAACAAGTGCTGGTCCAGCTCCCCCACGGTGGGCAGGTACCGGTAGGGATCGTCTTGCTCCGCCTCGGCCACTCCGGGGTAGGTCACGAGGAGGCGGTAGCCGGGGACGTGACCCGGGTCTGTGGCAGGGGCCGTCCCGACCCACACGCCCTCGTGTTCATGGCGCAGTGGAACGCGCGTGCCGTCGTCGAGCAGGACGGCCAGGTCCTCGGCCAGGGGCCGTAGCACCCGGAACGTCACGGTGCCGGTGTCCCCCAGGTGGGCACCGAGCACCTCGTGCGGCTGGTGGTAGCGGCCTTGCGCGACGGCGGCCAGCACCTCCGCGTGCACGTCCAGCGGCAATATGGGGTCCTGCGCGGCATGATCCGGTTCCACGGCATCCTCCTGGATGGTGCTCTGGCGGTCTGGGCCCACGGTAGCCGCCAGGGCGGCGCCGCGCAGGAGTCCGCGGACGGCCTCGGCGGGGACCTCGACCCAGTCCGGGCGGTGGCGCAGCTCGTAGGCGGTCTCGTACAGCGCCTTGTCCAGCATCAGGGCGGTGAAGACGGTGGACCCGGTGTCCACCGTCGCCCCGACGGCTGACCCGTAGCCCTTGAGGAACGCCTGCTGGACCGGTTCCGTCCAGGCCGGGGCACCGGACAGGGCACCGGCATAGTCGAAGGACCGCAGCATCCCGACGACATCGCGCTGCGGCAGGTCCCAACCGGATCGCTCCGTCGCCTCCCGGAGCGGTTCGCCTTCGAAGTCGAGGACCGTCCAGCGCCAGCCCGTCTGTTCCGCGGTGGCGGTGGGAGTGGGGGCGGTAGCCGGCGAGGCCAGGACCTGTCCGAGGTGGTAGTCGGCATGGATCCGCTGCAACGGCGGCATCCCGGCTCTGACCTCCGGGGACCGCAGGGAGCCGATCACTGCACGCAGTCCGTCCCCGTGCTCCTCCCCCACAGCCGAGGCCGCCTCGCGCCATCCCCACTCGAGGCGGTCCGCGAGCGCCGTGAGCACGGCCGGTATCCCCTCGCCGCCGTCGGAGACGGGGCGGGTGCCGAACGCCTCGGCGAGGGCCAGGTGCAGCCGTCCCGTGGCCGCACCGATCCCGGCGGCCTCGGTGGTGAAGTCGCGACCGGCGACGGCCGCATCGGTGGCCTCGCGCCAGGCGTCTCGGGAGTCCTCGATGAACTCGCGCAGCACGCAGAGCTCACCCGTCTCCTCACCCGTCTCCGCGCCAGTAGCCGCCCCGGGGCGGGTCCACGCCGCCGTGGCCGAGCCGTACGTCACGGGGACCTCGCTGGAACCGCCGGCGGAGAGCGCCAGGCCGATCTCGACGTCGGGATGGGTACCCGGGGCCAGCACGCGGAAAAACTTGAGGATGAGCCGCCCTCGACCCGCTCCCACCACCACGGACGTGTTGGACTGCTCGCCCTGGAGCACGCGCAGGTGCAGGGTCTCGGGGTCGAAGGCGGGCCAGTCGCGGAACCCGGCGTAGGCATGGCCTGCGGCTCCGCCGGCCCCGCTGCTCTCGGTACGCGCCTCACGGCGCATCAGCTCCAGCCATGCCGCCACGAAGGCCGGGTCCTGGGTGCCGTCGTAGACCCATCGGACGCCGGACTTCGTGTCACCGCGGCCGATCAGCGCGGCTGAGGCGCCCGGGACTTCCTCCCGACGCAACGTCAGGGGGACGGACACCGCGACGGCGTCCTCGTCTCCCTCGCTTCCCGCGGGAGCGGCCGTGAGGATCAATGACACAAGCTGTACGTCACCGGTGCCGTCTGCCGCCGAGGACAACCGGTGTTCGCCGGCCCGGCGCAACGCGACGTCTCCCCGGAGCGGGAACCACCGTTGGTCCGGGAGCCACCGGACGAGGAGGTCGTGGACGTCCGGGTAGGGTGCGCCGGTCATCGGTTCCGCCCCCCTGGCGTGGTCGCGGTCAGGTCCGGGGTGATGACCGGGATGGCCGTGGTGTAGGGGTTCGGCCGGCCGGCCAGGGCCGCCGCATCCGCCCCCGGCATGGGCTCCGGGCCGGTCCGCAGCCGCAACCAGTAGAAGCCATGACCGGGCAGGGTGACGGGCAGCCGGCCGTCCTCGCCGATGTCGAGGAACGGGCGGCCGCCGAAGACATCGCGTAGGCCCCGGCCCTCATAGCCCGGTACGTTCAGCCAGGTGGCCACCGGTTCCGGGGCGAGGTTGAAGACGCAGAGCACCGTCTCGGGATACAGGTCCTCCTTCTCGGAGGCGGGCAGGTCCCGGACGAAGGCGAGGACCTGTTCGGCCTCGGCCTCCACCACCGTGAAGTCGCCCAGCCCGAACACGGGGTGCCGCTTGCGGACGGCGAGGGTTTCGCGGACCCAGTGCAGCAGGGAGCCGTTGGAGGCCAGCTGCGCCTCCACGTTGACGTGGTTGTAGTGGTAGACGAGCGACTGGATGACCGGCAGGTACAACTTGCCGGGATCGGCCTCGGAGAACCCGGCGTTGCGGTCCGGGTTCCACTGCATGGGGGTGCGGGAGGCATCCCGGTCCGGCAGCCAGATGTTGTCCCCCATGCCGAGCTCGTCCCCGTAGTACAGGAACGGTGAGCCCGGCATGGCCAGCAGCAGCGCGTGGATCAGTTCGAGTTCAGACCGGCTGTTGTCCAGCAGGGAGGCGAGCCGGCGCCGGATGCCCACGTTGGCACGCATGCGCGAGTCCGGGGCGTACCACCCGAGCATCGCCTGGCGTTCCTCCGGGGTGACCATCTCGAGGGTGAGCTCGTCATGGTTGCGCAGGAACGTGCCCCACTGGGTGCCGGCGGGGATCTGCGGGGTCTCGGCCAACGCCTCGAGGATCGCAGTGGCCTTGTGGTCACGCAGGGCATAGAAGATCTTCGGCATGATCGGGAAGTGGAAGCACATGTGGCATTCCGGCTCCTCCTCCGAACCGAAGTAGTCCACCACGTCCGCCGGCGGCTGGTTGGCCTCGGCGATGATCACCCGGCCCGGATACTCCGCGTCCACCATGGCCCGCAACTGCTGCAGGAAGCCGTGGGTGCGCGGGTCGTTCTCGCAGTCGGTGCCCTCCTCCTCGAAGAGATAGGGGATGGCGTCAGCACGGAAGCCGTCCACGCCCATGTCCATCCAATAGCGGACCACGTCGAACAGCGCCTCGATCACGGCGGGATTCTCGAAGTTCAGGTCCGGCTGGTGGGAGAAGAAGCGGTGCCAGAAGAACTGGCGGCGGACCGGATCGAACGCCCAGTTGGACTCCTCCGTGTCCACGAAGATGATGCGGGCGTCCTGGTATTTCTCGTCCGTGTCACTCCACACGTAGAAGTCGCCGTACGGGCCGTCCGGGTCAGACCGGGACTCCTGGAACCAGGCGTGCTGGTCAGAGGTGTGGTTCAGCGGCAGGTCGATGATGACCCTCAGGCCGCGCGCATGGGCCTCGGCCACGAGCCTCTTGAAGTCCGAGGCGGTGCCGAACTCGTCCAGCACCTCGTAGTAGTCCGCGATGTCATAGCCGCCGTCCCGCAGCGGTGAGCGGTAGAACGGAGGTACCCACAGGCAGTCGATGCCCAGCCACTGCAGGTAGTCGAGCTTGTTGATCAAGCCCTCGAAGTCCCCGGACCCGTCCCCGTTGTCATCGTGGAAGGCCCGCACGAGCACCTCGTAGAACACTGCGGTCCGGAACCAGTCCGGGTCATGGGAGATCCCGTGGGTGTGCATCTGGAAGGAGTTGGCCATCAGCTGCCGCGCACCACCTTCAGCACGTGGGCCGGTTCAACGGCCGGGTCCAGCCGCACGTAGTTGTCCGCGCCCCACCGCCAGCGGGCACCGGTGATCAGGTCCTCGACCTCGAACCGGCCCTCGGAATCCAGGTCCGCCGGGTCCAGGTCCAGGGCCGCCAGGTTGAGCGAGACGGTGGCCTCGCGCGCCGCAAGCGGATCGCAGTTGAGCACCACAATGACCGTGTCCGCCCGGCCGGGCAGCGACTCCGTCAGCGCGGCGGCATCCGGCACGCCGGGAAACACCGGAAGCGCGATGCCGGCCGGGGCCCGGTACTGGCCGTCCGGCAGGTGGCGGCGGGACTTGGAGAAGGTCAGGATCCCGTCATTGTCCGCCGGGTGCAGGACGAGGTTCTGCAGGTCCTGGAACGCCGGGTGGGCCCGGCGGATCCGGTTCAGCCGGGTGATGTAGGGGGCGAGCGAGGCACCCCGGGCCTCGGCACCGGCGAAGTCACGGGGCCGGTACTCGTACTTCTCGTTGTCGATGTACTCCTCGGCGCCCGGACGGGCCACGTGCTCGAACAGCTCGAAACCCGCGTACATGCCCCACATCGGATTGGACAGGGCCGCCAGCACGGCACGGATCTTGAAGGCTGCGGGCCCGCCGAACTGCAGGAACTCCGTGAGGATGTCCGGGGTGTTGACGAAGAAATTCGGACGGTAGAACGCCGGAGTCTCGGCCGTGACCTCGTGCAGGTACTCGGCGATCTCGTCCCGCGTGCTCCGCCACGTGAAGTACGAGTAGGACTGTTGGAACCCGGCCCGGCCCAGGGCGTGCATCATGGCCGGCCGTGTGAAGGCCTCCGCCAGGAACACGACGTCCGGGTGGCTGCGGTGCACCTTGGCGATCAGCCACTCCCAGAACCACAGGGGCTTGGTGTGCGGGTTGTCCACCCGGAAGATCTTCACCCCGCGGGCGATCCACAGCTCCACGACCCTCAGGACGGCCCGCCGCAGCCCGCGGGGATCGTTGTCGAAGTTCAGCGGGTAGATGTCCTGGTACTTCTTCGGTGGATTCTCCGCGTAGGCGATGGTGCCGTCCACACGGGTGGTGAACCATTCGGGGTGCTCGGCGACCCAGGGGTGGTCAGGGGAGCACTGCAGGGCCAGGTCGAGGGCGACCTCCAGCCCGAGCCCGGCGGCCCGCTCGACGAACCCGGCGAACTCCTCGGCCGTGCCGAGATCGGGGTGGATCGCGTCATGACCACCCTCCGGCGACCCGATGGCCCACGGTGAACCCGGGTCGTGGGGTCCTGCCTCCAGCGCGTTGTTCGGACCCTTGCGGTGGGCCCGGCCGATCGGGTGGACCGGCGGAAGGTAGATGACGTCGAAGCCCATCTCCGCGACCGCTGGGAGCCGTCCGGCCGCCGTCGTGAAGGTTCCGGAGGCCCAGGTCCCCGACTCCGGATCGTAGACGGCCCCCTCGGAACGGGGGAAGAACTCGTACCAGGCACCGCGGCCGGCCATCGCGCGCTGCACGTCCAGCGGGTAGGCGGGCGACGGGGAGACGAACTCGCGGATCGGACGGGCGGCGAGCACGTCGGCCAGGTCCGGGTCCTCCGCCGCCACCAGACGCTCCTGCGTGTCCCGCGTGGTGTCCTCGAGTCCCCGCACGGCCCGTGCCAGGACCGCCCGGTCCGCCTCGGAACGGTCGGGATCCGCGGCGGCCTGCCGGAACAGGGCGCCGCCCTCGGCCAGCATCAGCTCGACGTCCACCCCGGCCTCGATCTTGACGGTGGCGGCATGGTGCCAGGTCGCGTAGGGATCAGACCAGCCCTCGATGGTGAAGGTGTGGGGCCCGACGACGGCCGGCCGCAGCGTGGCGAGGAACTCGTCCAGCCCGGGGGCGCCCTCGGTCATGCGCGTCCGCTGGACTTCGGCACCGTCCGGGCCGTAGAGGACGGCGGTGGCCCCGAGCCGGTCATGCCCCTCGCGGAACACGGTGGCGCGGACGGGGATGTCCTCACCGATCAGCGCCTTGGCCGGGACGGCGCCGCAGTTGACCACCGGCTGGACACCGGTGACCGGAATGCGTCCCACCTTGACCTCGGTGCGGAACATCGGCATTCGGACAGAATTACTGGAATTCTTGGCAGCTCCCACGGTCCCGACGTTACCGGGGCGATCCCCCTGTGGCCACTGATCGGGACGAAATCGCGGCACGAGACGTGTGATCCCCTGCTGGAAGGGTCCTGGGCCCCGAGGATTCAACCGGCGGCCAACCGCGCGTCGGCCGCGGTTCACCCGGCAGTCCCACGGCGGGGCGGGGCCCCGTGGATAATGGGCCGGGTGAAGGCTATCCGTCGGTTTACCGTCCGTACCCACCTGCCCGAGTCGATCGCGGGACTGAGCCGTCTGGCGACCAACCTGCGTTGGTCCTGGCACCCCCAGACCAAGGAGCTGTTCCGGGACCTGGACCCGCAGGCCTGGTCCGAGTCGAACCAGGACCCCGTGGCCCTGCTGGGGTCCTTCGACCGGCGCCGGCTGACCGAGCTCGCCGCCGATGCGCAGATCGTGGCCCGCGTCCAGGACGCCACCGCCGACCTGGACCGCTACCTCACCGAGGACCGGTGGTTCCAGCAGGACTTCGTCGGTGCGTCGGGCGGCCCGGGCGGGGACATCCATACTCCGCGGCCCATCGCCTACTTCTCCCCCGAGTTCGGCATCACCGCCGTGCTCCCCCAGTACTCCGGTGGCCTGGGCATCCTGGCCGGTGACCACCTGAAGTCCGCCTCAGACCTCGGGGTGCCGATCATCGGCGTGGGCCTGCTGTACCAGTCGGGCTACTTCAAGCAGTCCCTGTCCCGGGACGCCTGGCAGATGGAGACCTACCCGGTCCTGGACCCGGACAACCTGCCGCTGACACTCCTCAAGGAGGAGGACGGGGCCGCCGCACTCGTCCGTCTGCCGCTGCCCTCGGGCCGGACGCTGCACGCCCAGGTGTGGCGCGCCGACGTCGGGCGCGTGCCCTTGCTGTTGCTGGACTCCAATGTCCCGGCGAACGACGACACCGCACGCTCCATCACCGACCGCCTCTACGGCGGCGGTGGGGACCAGCGGCTGCAGCAGGAACTGCTGCTCGGCATGGGCGGGGTCAAGGCGCTGCGCCTGTACGCGCGGCTCACCGGTACGGATGTGCCGTCCGTCTACCACACGAACGAGGGCCATGCCGGGTTCCAGGGCATCGAGCGGATCGAGGAGCTCATGTCCGCCGGGCTGGACTGGGAGACGGCGCTGACCTCGGTGCGGGCCTCCACCGTGTTCACCACGCATACACCCGTGCCCGCCGGGATCGACCGTTTCGACCGCGCCCTGGTGGAGCAGTTCTTCCGGGCCGGGCTGGCCCCGAGCGTGCCGCTCGAGCACGTGCTGGCCTTGGGTTCCGAGGACTACGAGGGCGGCACCCCGGGCGTGCACAACATGGCCGTGATGGGCCTGCGCCTCGGCCAGCGCGCCAACGGCGTGGCCCAGCTGCACGGGGAGGTGTCCCGGGAGATGTTCAAGGGCCTGTGGCCGGGCTTCGACGCCGATGAGGTGCCGATCGGGTCCATCACGAACGGCGTGCACGCCCCCACCTGGGTCTCGGACACGGTGTCAGCCCGGGCGATCGAGCTGTTCGGGACGTCCGCCGTGGCCGGTCACGACTGGCAGCGCGTCTTCGACGTCCCCGACGCGGAGTTGTGGGAGCTGCGCCGGACCCTGCGGCGTGCCCTGATCGCGGACGTGCGGTCACGGCTGCGGTCCTCCTGGCGCAAGCGCGGGGCCTCCGAGGCCGAGCTCGCCTGGACCGATTCCGTGCTGGACGAGAACGTCATGACCATCGGATTCGCCCGGCGGGTGCCCACCTACAAGCGGCTGACCTTGATGCTGCGCGACCCCGAGCGGCTGAAGCGGCTCCTGACGGATCCGGAACACCCCATCCAGCTGGTGGTGGCCGGCAAGTCCCACCCCGCCGATGAGCAGGGCAAGCTGATGATCCAGCAGATGGTGCGGTTCACGGACGACCCGGAGGTGCGCCACCGGATCGTGTTCCTGCCCAACTACGACATCCAGATGGCCTCCACCCTGATGCCCGGTTGCGACGTCTGGCTGAACAACCCCCTGCGCCCGCTGGAGGCCTGCGGCACCTCCGGTATGAAGGTCGCCATGAACGGCGGGCTGAACCTGTCCGTGCTGGACGGCTGGTGGGATGAGATGTACGACGGCGAGAACGGCTGGGCCATCCCGAGCGCCTCGTCCGCGGCCTCCACCGAGGAGCGGGACGACGTGGAGGCGGCCGCACTCTACGGTCTGCTGGAGAACGAGCTGGTGCCGCGCTTCTACGGGGCCGAGTCCTCGGACCAGGCCGGGGCCGCCGGACCGTCGGACGCCTCCACGGACGGCCTCCCACACCAGTGGCTGGCCATGATCAAGCACACCATGGCCACCCTCGGCCCGGCGACCTCGGCCGACCGGATGGTGCAGGACTACGTCAACGAGCTCTACCTCCCGGCCGGGCGGGCGGGCCGCGTCGTGGACGCCGACGACTACGCCAGGGCCCGCGAGCTCGCCGCCTGGAAGACCAGGGTCCGGGCCGGCTTCGCCGCGGTGGCCGTGGAACACGTGGATTCGCTCGGCGTCTCCGAGAATCCCCAGGTCGGCGACGAGATGCAGGTCTCCGCCTACATCAGCCTGGGGCAGCTGTCCCCCGAGGACGTGCGGGTCGAGGCCGTGTACGGCCGGGTCACCACCAAGCCGTCCGGCGTGCTCGAGGAGGACACTCTCGCGGACACGGGCACCCTGGAGCTGACCCCGGCCCAGGACCTGGGAGACGGCCGCTGGCAGTTCACCGGCTCCCTGGTGATCGACCGCTCCGGCGCCTTCGGCTACTCGGTCCGGGTCCTGCCGCAGCACGAGCTGCTGGCCTCGACGGCCGAGATGGCGCTGGTGGTCAACGCCGGCTGATCCCCTATCAACTGGAGGTCGAAATCGCACCGTTTTCTGGGCCAGCCCCCCTGAACGCCGTGCGAATTCGACCTCCAGTTCTGGATCAGAAGGGGACGTGGAAGCCTCACGGGCGACCTAGTCTCCCCTGGGCACCCACCCACGGGACAAGAGGGCCTCCCGGGTCTTGTGGACGGCCGGGAGCCAACCGTGCCGAGAATGCATCGAGCTAAAACGCAGTTCCAGCCAATCCGCCGCCCGGAGTCGTTCAGCGCGAGCGATGTCCCGTTGTACCTGTCCAGGTCTGGAGTGGTGTTCGCCTTCATACTCCAGATCGATCCGGAACTCGTCGTAGGTCAGATCGCCTTGGTGGACTCGGCTTCCCGTCCTGGGGTCGATGATCCACTGGTTCACCGCAGGTTCCGGCAGTCCTGCATCAACCAGGGCCAGACGTAGCTCAGTTTCTTTCGGCGAATCCGATCCGACTCTGGCTCGGTCCGCCGCTGCGCGCGCCTTGCGAATCCCGGGTTTGCCCCGGTGGCGTTCGACGAGGGCCCGAAGTTCAGTCGGCGTGGCCAGGGGCTCTCGCTCCCAGTCTCCACCCCAGACTGGGTTGAACAGCCAGTCGGCCCAGAGGATTAGCCGCAGGACACCAGAGGTGCGGGCCAGGTCCAGCCAGGTTCGAGCGGGGGTGGTGACGGGGATCCCGCCGAGAACTGTCGTTTCGTCCGGAAGCACCAGTCCGCGTCGCCCGGCCATCCCCTGGACCCGCCGCCGTCGATCTCCGGAGATGGACAGCAGCTGTATCTCGCTCGGAACCACCGAGCCCGGGAACCCCCACAGTCGGGCGGCGGATTCATGGGAGGCCACATCCGTGGCCGCCGATGAGGCCGCCCTGAGCAATGATCGATGAAGCGTCTCGCCATCTCGTTCCCGACGCAACGGACTGTAAAGACCATGGAGGTGATGCTCGGCTCGGGAGTTCTGCAATGCTCTCCGGTTCGTTCCCAGCGTGCGGGCCTCGGCGAGGGTGATGATGTCAGGGGTGTCCATGGCCCCCAGACTGACGGGACGGGGCCGCCCATGGTGCGCGCCGACGTCGCCGCTGGGGATGGCAGACCGTGACCGATCCGCTGTGGAGGAATCCGGTGCGTCGCTGCTATCACTCCAACAGAGAATCCCGCGGTCGAATTCGCACCCCTTTCCGGCCGTTCGGCCCTGGAAATGGTGCGAATTCGACCTCCAGTTGCAAGGTGAGGGGCGGGGTCAGACGGAGTAGAGGGTGATCGAGGTGGCCTCGATCATGTCCCGGTCCCCCGGGGCGAAGAGGGCGCCGCGGCGGAGGTCGCCGTGGTGGGCCGTTGAGAGCTGCAGCGTGAAGGCCTGCAGGTCCGCCCCGTGCTCGCCGGTGATGCCACGCAGTTCCTCCGGCACCGGCAGCCGGAAGGGCACCGTCTCCAGCCCGCCGTTGAACACGATCAGCCCGGTGCTGCGGCCGCCGGGGACGCCGATCAGCAACTGCAGCAGCCGTTGCCCGGAGTCCGTCCAGGCCGCCTCGGTCATCGGCTGCCCCTCCTCGTTGAACCACTTGAGGTAGCCGAGTTCCCGGGCCGGGTAGGAGTACGGCTGACCGGCCAGGAACTCCTTGCGGACCGCGATCAGGCGGCGCGTGGTGGCGAGCATGCGCTCCTGCCGCTCATCGAGCTCCCAGTCCGTCCACGAGATGCCGTTGTTCTGGCAGTAGGCGTTGTTGTTGCCGCCCTGGCTGCGCCCGATCTCATCACCGGCGGTGATCATGGGCACGCCCAGGGACAGCAGCAGGGTGGCCATCACGTTGCGGGCCGTGGTGGCGCGGGCCTCGAGGATGTCCTGCTCCTCCGTGGATCCCTCGGCCCCGTGGTTGTAGGACCGGTTGTGGGAGGTGCCGTCCCGGTTGTCCTCTCCGTTGGCCTCATTGTGCTTCTCGTCGTAGGACACGAGGTCCTGCAGGGTGAAGCCGTCATGGGCGGTCACGAGGTTGACGGAGGCCAGGGCGGAGCGCCCGGAGGACTCGAACAACCCGGCGGACCCGGACAGGCAGTCGGCCAGCCGCGCGGTGGACCCGCCGTGGCCGCCGTGCTCCAAGGCCCCGCGGTCCGCCACCCAGAAGTCCCGGACCACGTCCCGGAAGCGGTCGTTCCAGTCCGACCAGCCCAGGGGGAAGTGACCGGTCTGCCAGCCGCCGCTACCCACGTCCCACGGCTCGGAGATGAGCTTGGTCCCCGCCAGGATGGGATCCGCCTGGGCGGCCACGAGGAAGGGGTGGCGGTGGGTGAAGTGGTGGCCGCCGTCCCGGCACAGGGTGACGGCCAGGTCGAAGCGGAAGCCGTCGATCTGGAAGTCCGTCACCCAGCGGCGCAACGAGTCCAGGGTCATCCGCACCACCTGCGGATCGTTGAAGTTCAGCGTGTTGCCGCAGCCCGTGGTGTCCAGGTACCGGCCGGAGGCGTCATGCCGGTAGTAGTGCTCGTCCCCCAGGCCGCGCCAGCAGAAGGTCGGTCCACCCGGGCCCTCCTCCGCGGTGTGGTTGTAGACCACGTCCAGCAGGACCTCGATCCCGGCCTCGTGCAGCAGCTTGACCATGCCCTTGAACTCGTCCTGGACGGCCTGGGGCCCGCCGGCCCGTGCGGCGGCGGTGGCGTAGCCGGGATGCGGCGCGAAGAAACTGACGGTGTTGTACCCCCAGTAGTTCTCCAGCCCGGCCTGCTGCAGGTGATCCTCGTCCCGGTGGTGGTGCACCGGCAGCAGCTCCACGGCCGTGATGCCCAGGTGACGCAGGTACTCGACCATCACGGGGTGTGCCAGCCCGGCGTACGTCCCCCGCAGCTCGGCGGGGATGCCCGGGTGCAGCTTGGTCTGTCCGATGACGTGGGCCTCGTAGACGATGGTGTCCCGCAGCGGGGTGTGCGGCCGGCCGGCCCCGTTCCAGTCGAAGTCCCGGCGCACCCGGGTGGACCAGTACAGCCCGTTGCGCTCCACCACGGCATCGCCGTAGGGATCGATCAGCAACTGGGGCAGGGGCTTCGGTGTGCCGGAGGCCCTGCGGCCGCTCCGGGACACCCCGGCGATCCGCCGGTCATGGGCCACCAGCGCGTAGAGACTGCCATAGCCTAGTCCCGGGACAGTGCCGTGATGCACGTGGTCCGTGACGTCGTCCAGCGCCACCCGGTGCAGGTCCGCGGCCGTCGGCACGGCGTCCACCGGGAACGCGGGGTCCGTGTACACCACGTCCAGGGCGGTGATCCCGGGGGCGTAGACCGCCAGGTTCACCGCGCCGTCCACCTCGGCGACGCCGGGGACCCGGTCCGCAAGGCCCAGGGGGAAGGGCTGGGAACGGTGCCGGCGCACCGGCTGGGACGCCACCGTCATCAGGACTGGCCTCCCGGCCCGCCTTCCACGGTCTCCCCCGGCCGGCGACCGCCGCGCTGGACGGCGATCTCGTACAGCGAGATGCCCACCGCCATCGAGGCGTTCAGCGATTCCATGTCCGAGGCGATCGGGATGGAGATGATCTGGTCGCAGTTCTCGCGGACCAGCCGGGACAGCCCCTTGCCCTCCGAGCCGACCACCAGGCACACCGGATCCGTGGCCAACGGCAACCCGGGCAGGGACTGGTCCCCGCCGCCGTCGAGCCCCAGGACGAAGATCCCGAGCTTCTTGAAGTCCTGCAGGATCGTGTTCAGGTTGCCGGCCTGGGCCACGGGGACCCGCACGGCGGCACCGGCCGAGGTCTTCCAGGCGGTGGCGGTCACCCCGGCGGAGCGGCGCGCCGGCACCACCACGCCGTGCGCCGAGAAGGCGGAGGCCGAACGGATGATGGCCCCGAGGTTGCGGGGGTCGGTGATGCTGTCCAGCGCGATGAACAGCGGCGGGGCCGTGAGGTAGCCCTTCTCCCACTTCTCCATGGTCTGGCGGGCCAGCGTCAGGGCGTCGGCATACTCATAGGGCGGGACCTGCAGCACCAGGCCCTGGTGGACGGCGTCGTCCGTCATGCGGTCCAGCTCGGGCTTGGAGTTCTCCATCACCGGCACGCCCCGCTCGGCGGCCAGCTTCAGGGCCTCGCGGACCCGCTCGTCCATCTCGATCCGCGTGGCCACATGCAGGGCCTTGGCGGGGATGGCGGCGCGCAGGGCCTCGACCACCGAGTTGCGGCCGGCCACGGTCTCGTCCGCGTGCCGCGAGCGGGTGTTGCGGCCGCCCGACCGGCCCGCGTTCTTGGCGCTGGAGCGCTCCGAGAGCTGCTTGGTGCGGTGGGCCTTGTGGTAGACGCGGTCCTCGGCCTTGGGCGTGGGACCCTTGCCCTCCAGCGCCTTCCGGCCGAGTCCACCCGTGCCCTTGAGGGGCCCCTTCTTTCCGCTGTTCCCGCGGGACGATCCGGAGCGTGGTGCTGCGGCCATGTGGATGGTGCCTTTCTGGCGACGGTCGAGACTGACCCCCAGTCTACGGCCCGGCCCCCACCGTGGCCGCCCGCCTCCTACTGCAGGGACCAGCGGGCGCCGTCGGCGGAATCCTCCACCACGACGCCGGCCGCGGCCAGGGTGTCCCGGATCCCGTCCGCAGTGGTCCAGTCCTTCGCCTCGCGGGCGGCGGCCCGTGCGTCCAGCTGGGCCCGGATCAGGGTGTCGAGGGCATGGTGGGCCGCCGGGTCCTGCGCGGACTCGGGCTCGGGGACGTCGTCCAGGCCGAGCACCTCCACCATCGACTGCACGTCGGAATAGTGCTGCTCCACGGCGTCCTCATCCCCGGCGGCCAGGGCGCTGTTGCCGGCCCGGACCGCGTCGTGCAGCACCGCCAGGGCCTGCGGGACGTTGAGGTCGTCCTCCATCGCGGCACGGAAGGCCGTGGGGACACTGCTGAACTGGGCCACGTAGACGGCCTCGGGGGCCTCCTCGCCGGTGAGGGTGCCGGCGACGGCGGCCGCCTCCTCGCGCTTCAGCTGCAGGTCGGCCACCACATCCGCCCCCCGGTCCAGGAACGCCTCGATCCGCTCGATCGCAGCCTCGGCCTCCTGCAGCGAGGTGGGGCGGTAGTCGAGCTGGGAGCGGTAGTGCGCCTGACCGAGGAAGTAGCGCACCGCCTTCGGCCGGGCCTGCTCCAGCATCTGTTCCGGGGAGATGGTGTTGCCCACGGACTTGGACATCTTCTCGCCCGCGTAGGTCACCATCCCGTTGTGCAGCCAGAAGTTCGCGAAGCCGTCCCCGGCTGCAGCGGACTGTGCCAGTTCGTTCTCGTGGTGCGGGAAACGCAGGTCGAGCCCGCCGCCATGGATGTCGAAGTGGCTGCCGAGGTACTTGGTGGACATCGCGGAGCACTCGAGGTGCCAGCCGGGCCGGCCGCTGCCCCAGGGCGACTCCCAGGCGGCGGTGGCCGGATCGGTCTCCTTGGCGCCCTTCCACAGCGCGAAGTCGCGGGGGTCGCGCTTGCCGCGCGGGTCGGCGTCGGGCGCGTCCTGCAGGTCCTCGACCCGCTGGCGGGTGAGCTCGCCGTACGCGGGCCAGGAGTTCACCTCGAAGTAGACGTCCCCGGAACCGTCCGTGGCGGGGTACGCGTGGCCGGCGTCGATGAGGCGCCGGATGAGCGCCACCATCTCCGGGATGTGGCCGGTGGCACGGGGTTCGTAGGTGGGCCGGCGCACCCCGAGGGCGGCGTAGGCGCGGGCGAACTCGTGCTCGAACCGGTAGGCGAGGGCGAACCACGGCTCATCGGCCGGGTAGTTCTCGTCCTCCTCGAAGTCCTCGCCGTAGGACGCGGCGGACTTCTCCAGGATCTTGTCATCGATGTCCGTGACGTTGCGGACGCTGGTGACCTGCAGGCCGGTGTACTCGAGCCAGCGGACCAGGATGTCGAACACGATGGCCGAGCGCACATGCCCCACGTGCGGCATGCCCTGCACCGTGGCGCCGCAGTAGTAGAGGGACACCTCGCCCTCGGTCAGGGGGACGAAGTCCCGCACCGTTGCGGTCTTGGTGTCATAAAAGCGCTGTGCCACGGAAGTGAATACTAGTCCAGCGGGTAGACGAGGGCGGTGGCGACGGCGGCCAGCCCCTCGCCACGCCCGGTGAACCCCAACGCATCGGTGGTGGTCCCGGACACCGAGACGGGGGCGCCGGCCGCCGCGGACAGCACTCGTTCGGCCTCCGCCCGGCGCCGGCCGACCTTGGGGCGGTTGCCGATCAGCTGCACGGCGACGTTGCCGATCCCGAAGCCGGCCTGCTGGACCAGTCGGGCAGCCTCGGCCAGCAGGGCGGTGCCGGCGGCCCCGGACCATTCGGGGCGTGAGGTGCCGAAGTGCTGCCCCAGGTCACCGATCCCGGCGGCGGAGAACAGTGCATCGCACGCGGCGTGAGCCACCACGTCCCCGTCCGAGTGGCCGGACAGTCCGGTCTCGCCCGGCCATTCCAGGCCGGCCACCCAGCAGGCCCGGTCCTCGCCGTCGGCGGCAAAGGCATGGACGTCCGTGCCGATGCCGGTGCGCGGCAGCTGCGGTGCGGCCGGTGCTGTCATCAGTGGTGCTCCAGGTTCGTCGAGGGGGTCGAGGGGGCAGCGCTGCCCGAGGCCAGCAGGGCGTTGGCCAGCATCAGGTCCAGCTGGGTGGTGATCTTGAAGCCCAGCGGATCACCGGCCACCACGCCGACACGGTGGCCCGCCGCCTCCATCGCCATCGCGTCGTCCGTCAGGGCCGCAGCACCGGCAGCACCCTCCTCCGCCAGGCGGTGGGCGGCCTCGAGGGACGTCAGGTCGAAGCCCTGGGGTGTCTGGACAGCCCTCAACTGCGTCCGCTGGAGGGTGCCGGTCACCTCTTCCGGCGCCGCGCCGGTCACGGTCTTGATCGTGTCCACCACCTCGACGGCGGGGACGACGGCGGCCGTCCCGGATTCGAGAGCTGTCGCCACGGCGTCGAAGACCGCCGGCGGAACGAAGGGCCGGGCCGCATCGTGGACCAGGAGCGCGTGCCGCCCGAAAGGACCACCGGCTGACCCAGCTGAGCCGGCTGAGCCAGCCAGCGTCCGTACGGCGGCCAGCCCGGCTCGCACGGAGTCCGCCCGTTCCGCGCCCCCCGGGACCGTCTGCACCGTGACGGCGGTCCGGGCCGCGAAGTCATGGCAGACCGCCTCCAGGGACGCCGCGTGGTCCGGGTCCCCGGGGACGACGACGGCGATGGCGTTGAGTTCGATGGCGCCCGCATCCCGGGCGGCCACCACGGAGTCGAGGCAGTGCTCGAGCATGGTGTGCCCATCACCGAGCGTGACCATGGCCTTGGGGACGCCGGCCTGGAGCCGTGATCCCGAGCCTGCGGCCACGATGAGGACCGTGGTTCGCATCAGGCGGCGAGGGTCTCGTCCAGCAGCAGGGCGGCGTCATCCTCCGAGGTCTTCTTGGCCAAGGCCAGCTCGGACACGAGCACCTGGCGGGCCTTGGCGAGCATGCGCTTCTCCCCGGCGGACAGGCCGCGGTCCTGGTCCCGGCGCCACAGGTCACGGACCACCTCGGCCACCTTGATGACGTCACCCGAGGCGAGCTTCTCCAGGTTCGCCTTGTAACGACGCGACCAGTTGGTGGGCTCTTCCGTGAACTCCGCCTGCAGGACACCGAACACGTGTTCCAGGCCCTCCTGGTCCACGACGTCCCGCACGCCGACCAGGTCGACGTTCTCCGCCGGCACTTCGATCGTCAAGTCGCCCTGGGCCACTTTGAGCTTGAGGTACATCTTCTCTTCGCCCTTGACCGTGCGCATCTTGATCTCTTCGATCTTCGCCGCACCGTGGTGGGGGTAGACGACTGTTTCTCCGACCTCAAAAACCATATGAATGGTCCCCTTTCCCTCCGCAAGAGTTTACCACGTCACATTCTCGTGACCTGTGTCGTTACTTGAACCCGGCGCCGAAAACGACATAATGCGCCTCCCCTTCATCCTGCTCCCCAGCACGGCGTCGCAGACGGCCTTCGAACGGGTGCATACGGTAGTCTCGAGTCAGCACCGCGCCGTGTGTTCACCCGTGTCCGCAGACCCGGTGATGCACAGCGCCTGACGTTCGCACCGAGGAGAACCCACCGTGAAGTTCGCCGCTTCCAAGGCCACCACCCGCAACGCCGCCGTGGCCGGCCTGGCCGCCGTCGCCCTGCTGGGCGCCACCGGCTGCAGTGCCGTCAACATGCAGGCCACCACACTGCAGTACGCACCGTCCGACGGAATCGTGGCCAATGTGGGCGACGCCGAGCTGCGCAACATCGCCCTGATCACCAGCGAGCCGGACTCCGAGGCGCGCTACATCGGCACCCTGGGCTCGGCCTCCGGCGAGCCGCTCGAGGTCACCATCACCGTGGCCGGCACCCAGACGCGCTTCTCGGTGCCGGGCGACGACACCCTGGAACTCGAGGATCCGGCCAATGAGCAGATCATTCCGAGCTCCGGTGGCCGCCCCGGCACCATGGTGGACGCCACCGTCGAGGTCGACGGTGTCTCCGAGACCGTCGGCATCACCATCCTGAACGGCACCCTGGAGGAGTACCGCCCCTTCGTTCCGGGCGGGGCCGATCCGTCCGTGGACGCCCACCTGTACGAGACTCCGGCTGCCGAAGAGGGCGGCCACCACTGAGGCCCATCCTCACCACAGCATCACGGCGAAGGGCCGGCACCCACTTCGGTGCCGGCCCTTCGCACGTCCTGTGATGGACCGGCCTACGGCTCGAACTTGTAACCGAGGCCGCGGACGGTCACGAGGTAGCGCGGGTTGGACGGGTCCGGTTCGATCTTGCCACGCAGGCGCTTGACGTGGACGTCGAGGGTCTTGGTGTCCCCCACATAGTCCGAGCCCCAGACGCGGTCGATGAGCTGGCCGCGGGTCAGCACCCGGCCGGAGTTGCGCAACAGCATCTCCAGCAGCTCGAACTCCTTGAGCGGCAGGGACACCTGCTCGCCGCCCACCGAGACCACATGGCGTTCGATGTCCATCCGCACCGGCCCGGCCTGCACCGTGGAGCTGATCAGCTCCTCCGGTTCCCCCTGACGCCGCAGCACGGCGCGGATGCGGGCCACGAGTTCCCGGGAGGAGTAGGGCTTGGTGACGTAGTCGTCCGCCCCCAGCTCCAGGCCCACCACCTTGTCGATCTCCGCGTCCTTGGCCGTGAGCATGATGACGGGCACGCTGGAGCGCTGCCGGAGCTGCCGGCAGACCTCCGTGCCGGACTGACCCGGCAGCTGCAGGTCGAGCAGCACCAGGTCGGCACCCGCCCGGTCGAACTCCACGACGGCATCGTTGCCGTCGGCCACGACCTCGACCTCGAACCCCTCCTTGCCCAGCAGGTAGGACAACGGGTCGCTGAACGACTCCTCGTCCTCCACGATCAGAATGCGGCTCATGATTGGGCTCCTTCCCCGCCTGCCGGGGCGGCAATGCCCCGATGGTTCACTGGTTGTTCGTGCTGCCCGGCATCGGGCTCCATCTCCGGCAACCGGACCGTGAAGGTCGAGCCTCGTCCCAGCTGGGACCAGACCGTCACTTCCCCGCCGTGGTTCGAGATGACGTGTTTGACGATCGAGAGGCCCAGACCGGTGCCGCCGGTCTGGCGGGAGCGGGCGGCGTCGATCCGGTAGAACCGCTCGAAGATCCGGTCCTGCTCCTCCTCGGGGATGCCCACCCCCTGGTCCGTGACGGACACCTGGGCCAGGCCGCGCACCGACCTCAGGCCCACGCCCACGGTGGTGCCGTCCGGCGAATAGCGCACCGCGTTGTCGATCAGGTTGCGCAGCGCCGTCATCAGCTGGTCATGGTCGCCGAACACGGTCGCGGAGACCTCACCTGCCACCCGGATGTCGATCTCCCGGGCCTCTGCCTGCATGCGGGAACGGTCCACGGCCTCGTTGACGATCTTGTTCAGGTCCACCGGCTGGCCGGCCCGGACCGTGTCCTTGCCCTGGAGCCGGGAGAGCTCGATGATGTCCTGCACCAGCGCGGCCAGCCGGGCGGACTCGATGCTCATGCGGCCCGCGAAACGGCGGACGGCGTCCTCGTCGTCAGCGGCGTCGTCCAGCGCCTCGGCCAGCAGCGAGATCGCGCCGACCGGGGTCTTCAGCTCGTGGGAGACGTTCGCCACGAAGTCGTGCCGCATGGCCTCCGTCCGGGTGATCTCCGTGCGGTCGTCCGCCAGCAGCAGGATGTACTCATCAGCCAGCGGGGCCACCCTCAACTGGACCACCAGGGTGCTCTGGCCCAGGGGGCCGCGGGGCAGCTCGTACTTGCGGTCCACGATGATCCCGTCCGAGCGCACGCGGTCCGTCAGGTCCAGCAGGTCCTCATGGACGAGGTGGTGACCACGGACCAGGCCGAAGGCATAGGCGGAGGGGTTGGCCCGGACCACGCCGTTGACAGCGTCCACCAACACATAGGCGCGGCCGATCACGGAGAGCACTTCGGCGGCACCGTCCGGAATGGACGGCTCGCCCACGGTGAGGTGGACCGCACGGCTGCGCTCGGAGGCCCGGAACGCCAGCATGGCGAGCACCCCGAGGATCAAGCC
The DNA here is from genome assembly GCF_042433045.1 of Citricoccus parietis. Taxonomy (NCBI): domain Bacteria; kingdom Bacillati; phylum Actinomycetota; class Actinomycetes; order Micrococcales; family Micrococcaceae; genus Citricoccus; species Citricoccus parietis. The sequence continues at coordinate 21,647 of NZ_JBHLWH010000013.1, forward strand.
GATGAGGCCGCACACCACGCCTACGACTACGGGATCCGTCACGCAGACCAGACTACCCATCGCGGCGCACGGCGTCGTCAGGTGTCGGGGGCCCGCCCCGTGAGACCACCGCCACCTCCACCGCCGAATCCCCGGCGTTGAGCGGGGTTCGGGCCCGGAGGGTGCGCCTCAGGGCATAATATGCACGGGAACGTTCCCGCGGTTCAGATCGTGTTCACCTTGGTCCGCCAAGATGATCGCGGATCCGTGCCTGAAGAGCAGGAACGGCCCGTGGCCGCCTGCACACAGCGGCCCCATCACCGACCAGCCGGATTGAGGACTCATCCATGCGAGAACTGTTCCACGCCGATCTGAAGTCGTTGGGCGACCAGCTCACCGAGATCGCCGGTCTGGTGCGTGAGGCCATGGACAAGGCCCGCGTCTCCTTCGAGGAGGCCGACGTGGAGCTGGCCGAGACGGTCATCACCAATGACGCCCGCATCGACTACCTGCAGACCGCCCTCGACGAGAAGGCCATTGAGCTACTAGCCCTGCAGGGGCCCGTGGCCGCTGACCTGCGCACCGTCGTCGCCGCCCTGCGCATGAGCTCCTCACTGGAGCGCATGGGCGATCTGGCCCGCCACATCGCCCAGCTGGCACGCCGCCGGTTCCCGGACCTGGTGGTCCCCGCCTCCGTCCGTGAGGACTTCCGCCAGATGGCGGAGTACGCCGTGGAGGTCTCCGCCGAGGTGGAGCAGCTGCTGGCCACCCACGACCTCACACACGCCTCCACGATCGTGAAGCTCAACGCCACCATCAACGAGCTGCACGCCAAGAACTTCACCTCGGTCGCCAACCCGTCATGGGATGCCTCCGCCGCCACCACCGCGGACGTCACCCTGGCCTCCCGCTTCCTCGAGCGCTTCGCCGACCACGGCGTGTCCGTGGCGCGCAAGGTCACCTACCTCGCCACCGGCGAGTGGGAGCCGGTCATCGCCATCGACTGACCGCGGGGTCAACCCCAGCTGTACGACGTCGACCGGTCACCTTCCAGCGGAAGGTGACCGGCCGACGTCGTTGTTCGTCAGTTCGCGGGCTAGGGGACTACTGAGCCGGGCCCTGAGCGCTGCCCTGGGCGGCCACCGCGGCGGCGCCCGCGGCCGCTGCCTCCGGATCCAGGTAGCGGCCGTTCGCGGTCACCGGCTTGAGGTGCTCATCCAGCTCGTAGTACAGCGGGATGCCGGTGGGGATGTTCACCCCGGCGATGTCCTCATCCGAGATGCCGTCCAGGTGCTTGACCAGGGCGCGCAGGGAGTTGCCGTGGGCGGCCACCAGCACGGTCTTGCCAGCCTTCAGATCCGGCACGATCTCGGTCTCCCAGTACGGCAGCAGTCGCGTGACGACGTCCTGGAGGCATTCGGTGCGCGGCATGCCCTCTCCGAGGCCTGCATAGCGGGGATCATCGGCCTGCGAGAACTCGGAGGAGTCGTCCAGCGCGGGCGGCGGGGTGTCATAGGAGCGGCGCCAGACCATGAACTGTTCCTCGCCGAACTCGTCCCGGATCTGGGCCTTGTCCTTGCCCTGCAGGGCGCCGTAGTGGCGCTCGTTCAGGCGCCAGTCGCGCTTGACCGGGATCCACTGCCGATCGGCCGATTCGAGGGCCAGGTTGGCGGTGGTGATGGCCCGCTTCAGCACGGAGGTGTGCAGGACGTCCGGCAGCAGGCCCTCGGCGGCGAGCAGTTCACCGCCCCGGGCGGCCTCCTCGCGGCCCTTGGCGGTCAGCGGCACATCCACCCAACCGGTGAACAGGTTCTTCTCATTCCAGTCGCTCTGGCCGTGCCGCAGCAGGACGAGCTTGTAGGGTGTCTCAGCCATGGCCACATCCTAATGGGACGCGACCGAGAGGCTCGCCGTGCGACGAGACCCGATCAGTACCCGTAGGGGCGCGAGCCGCCGCTGCCGAAGAGCTTCAGCTCACCGCGCGGCCCGGCCAGGTACACGGCGGCCACGCACAGGGCAGCGATCTGGAACAGGCTGAACCCGGCGCCCAGACTGCCGATGGCCCCGGCCATGGACACCAGGCCCACGAACGCCGCCACCCCGGTGAGGAGCAGCCAGAAGGTCTTGGTCTTCTGCCCGGCCCGTTCGAACTGGTCCTTGCCCCGGGTCAGGCAGTCGCCGAAGGCCCAGACGGCCAGCACGACGGCCACCAGGGACAAGGCGATGTAGAGCCAGTTCTCAACGGTCGTGACCAGAATCCACGGGTACATGCGCTCAGCCTACCGCCGCGGCCCCCATCCCGGCCTGCAGGTCCTCCCACAAGTCGTCCACGTGTTCGATGCCCACGCTCAGCCGCAGTAGGCCGGCCGGGACGGTGGCCGGTTCACCGTCGAAACGCCGGCGGCGCTCGACCAGCGACTCCACGCCGCCCAGGGAGGTGGCGGGAACCCAGTGGCGCAGGTTCTGGACCACGGCGTCAGCGGCCGCCGCACCCTCCATCACGACCGTCAGCACGGAGCCGAAACCTCCCTGCATCTGGGCGGCGGCCAGGGCGTGCTGCGGGTGGTCCGGCAGACCCGGGTACGTCACGGCGGCCACCGGCAGGGTGCCCTCGCGCCGGGCCGCGTCGAGGCGGCGGGCCAGCTCGGCCGCATTGGCCTGCGAGCGCTCGAGGCGCAGGGCCAGGGTGCGCATGCCTCGCAGCGCCAGGAACGCCTCCATGGGACCGGCGATCGCCCCGTGCAGCGTGCGGTGGGCGTGCAGCTGGCGGTGCAGGCCGGCGTCGTCCGTCACGGCGGCACCCAGCACCACGTCCGAGTGCCCCGCCAGGTACTTGGTCACCGAATGGACCACGACGTCGGCGCCCAGCTCGAGCGGCCGCTGCACCAACGGCGTGGCGAAGGTGTTGTCCACCACCACGAGGGCGCCGGCCGCGTGGGCGGCCTCGGTGAGGGTGGCGAGATCCGCCACCTCCAACATGGGGTTGGTGGGCGATTCGAGCCAGAGGATGCTGGCGGGACCGTCCGCGGCACCCGTGCCGCGCACGGCCCGGAGGACCGCCTCGGCGTCCGTGACGTCCACCCGATCCACGGCCAGCCGTCCGGTCTGCCGCAGCGAGTCCAGCAGGGACAGCCCGCCCTGGTAGGCGTGCTGCGGCGCCACGATGCGGCCGCCGTTCGGGGCCAGGTGCAGGGCGGCCGAGATGGCGGCCATGCCGGAGGAGAACAGCAGGGCGGGCCGACCGGCCGGGTCCTCCACACCTTCCAGGGCTGCCAGCAGCTGCTCCGGGCCGTCCCACGTGGGATTGGACATGCGCCCGTAGAGCCGACGGGGCCCCGCCGCGTCCGGCTCCCAGCCGACGAACGTGGAGGTGAAATGCACCGGATCGTTGACCGGGGCATCCACCTCCCGGGCGGGACGGGAGGCACTGACCAACAGGGTTTCGGGATGCATCCTGAAATCGTACGTCCGGCGGGGGCCCGGGGCTGTGGATCGTTGCCCGTTGTGACGGTAGGGGCCGTTAGGCTGGACCGGTGATCGAGCAGCCCTCCACCTCCCCCGGACCCGTCCTTTCGCCGACCGGTCCGCAGGGTCTCTTCATCGCCTTCGAGGGCGGGGACGGCTCCGGCAAGTCCACTCAGGCGCGGCTGCTCGCCGAACGGCTGACGTCCGAGGGCCACGAGGTGCTGCTGACGCGCGAGCCGGGCGGGACCGACGTCGGCGAACAGCTGCGCTCCCTCGTGCTGGACCCGGCCCACGCCCCCATCGACCCGGTGACCGAGGCCCTGATCTTCGCCGCCGCCCGATCGGCCCACGTCCGCCAGCTGATCGACCCGGCCCTGGCCACCGGGCGCACCGTGGTGACCGACCGCTTCGTGGACTCCTCCGTGGCCTACCAGGGCGCCGGCCGCGACCTCGGCACGGACACCGTGGCCGGGATCAACGAGTGGGCCACCGGCGGGCTGCACCCGGACCTGACCGTCCTGCTGGACGTGGACACCGGCACCGCCGCCACCCGCCGCGCCGACCGTGAACAGGCTGCCGGCGGCACCGGCCCGGACCGCATGGAGTCCGAGCCCGAACCCTTCCACCAGCGCATCCGCACCGCCTTCACGGACCGTGCCGCCCAGGCCCCGGAACGCTACCTGGTGCTCGACGCCGGCCGGCCCGCCGCCGAGATCGCCGCCGAGGTCTGGGGCCGGGTCGCCGGGCTGCTCGGCCGCGGGACCGGCCGATGAGCGCCGCACCCGTGGCACCCGCGTGGGCCGAGCTCGCGGGCCAGGAGGCCGCCGTCGCGCAATTGTCCCGGGCCGCGACCATGGACTCCCCCACGCATGCCTGGCTGTTCACCGGTCCGCCCGGCTCCGGACGGTCCAATGCCGCGCGGGCGTTCGCCCAGGCACTGCAGTGTGAGAGGGAGGACCCTGCCCAGCGCGGCTGCGGGCGCTGCCACGCGTGCCTGACCGTGCACGCGGGGACCCACGCGGACGTCAAGGTCATGGCCACCGAGAACGTCACCTACAAGATCGACGAGATCCGCGAGCTGATCTCCCTCGCCCAGGACCGCCCCTCCTCCGGGCGGTGGCGGATCTTCATCATCGAGGACGCGGACCGCATGACGGAGCGCGCCACCAACGTCCTGCTCAAGGCGATCGAGGAGCCGCCGGCCCGGACCATCTGGATGCTGTGCGCCCCCTCCCCCGCGGACGTGCTCGTGACCATCCGCTCCCGTTGCCGCCCCGTGGGGTTACGCATCCCCTCGGTGCAGTCGGTCGCGGACCTGCTGGTGGACCGCGACAGCCTGGACCCGGCACTGGCACTGTTCGCGGCCCGCGCGTCCCAGTCCCACGTGGGCATGGCCCGGCGGCTGGCCCGGGACGAGGGGGCCCGGCAGCGCCGTGAGGCCGTGGTCCACCTGCCACTGCGGATCCAGGCGACCTCGGATGCGGTGGCCCTGGCCAAGGAGCTGGTGGAGGTCACCCAGGAGGAGGCGAAGTCCTCGGCCGAGGTCCGCAACGCCGAGGAGAAGGCCGGTCTGCTGCGCGCGCTGGGCCTCGGTGAGGACGAGAAGGTCCCACCCAAGCTGCGCCACCATGTCAAGCGCCTTGAGGACAGCCAGACGGCACGCAACAAGCGCTCCGTGCATGACACCCTCGACCGCGCGATGATCGACATGACGGGGCTGTTCAGGGACGTGCTGGCCCTGCAGCTGGGCACCGGGGCCGAACTGGTCAACGAGCACCTCCGGGACGAACTCGGTTCCTACGCCCACGGTGCCACCGCCGAGCGGACTGTGGCCCGGATCGACGCCGTGGCCACCGCCCGCCGGCGCCTGGCCGGCAACGTGCCCCCGCTGCTGGCGCTCGAAGCCATGACGATGAGTTTCCTGCCGGACCGCATCCTGGACCGACGTCCGGGCGAGCAGGCCTGACCCACTGACCACCGCCTGACCATCGTCCCGAAAGGACCCCGCGTGCGCCTGCACCCCTTCCCGACCGCCTCCGGTGCCATCGCCGCCGTCTTCGCAACCGCCCTGGTGCTCACCGGTTGCACCGCGGATGGCGGGCCGGACGGTGGGCCAGGTGGGCCGAACTCTGAAGCCGCGGAGCCGACGTCGGGCACCGCCGCCGTTCCGGAGGGGCTCGAGGACCTCTACGCCCAGGAGCCCGCCTGGCAGTCCTGCGAGCAGGATGCCGGCGACTTCGAGTGCGCCACCGTCGAGGCCCCGCTGGACTATGCGGATCCGGAGGGTGAGCGGATCGAGCTGGCCCTGGTCCGGACCGGCGGCGCCGAGGATGGCGCCCCGCACCTGCTGTTGAATCCCGGTGGCCCGGGGGCGTCCGGGGTGGACATGGTGGTGGACTCCCTGGACTTCGTGGCCTCCGGAGCCGTCCAGGACCACTACGCCGTGGTCGGTTTCGATCCGCGGGGTGTGTCCCGCTCGGCGCCGGTGGAGTGCCTGTCCGACGAGGAGATGGACGCGGCCCGCGAGGAGCACATCGATCCCTCCACGGACGAGGGCCTGGACGAGGTCCGGGATTCCGCCCGAGAGTATGCGCAGGCCTGCGATGAGAACACCGGTGAGGTCCTCGGCCACGTGGACACCGACTCCGCGGCCCGGGACATGGACCTGATGCGGGCCGTGCTGGGCGATCAGCAGCTGAATTACCTCGGCTTCTCCTACGGCACCGCCCTGGGTGCCTCCTACGCCGAGCAGTTCCCGGCCAACGTGGGCCGGATGGTGCTGGACGGGGCCATGGATCCCTCCCTCGACGAGTTCGAGGTCACCCTGGGCCAGGCCGAGGCGTTTGAGAAGGCCATCACGGCGTGGGCCGAGTCCTGCCTCGCCGGCCCGGAGTGCCCGCTGTCCGGCACTGCGGAGGACGGCGTGCAGCAGCTCCGCGAGCTGCTGGCACAGGTGGAGCAGTCCCCGCTGACGTCCTCCGACGGGCGGCAGGTCCCGGCCGCCACCTTCGTCGCGGGGCTGATCACCCCGCTGTACGCCGACGAGAACTGGCCGATGCTCACCCAGGCCGTCGCCGATGCCATGAACGGCAACCCGGACCTGATGCTCTACCTCGCGGACCTGAACGCCGGACGGGACGAGGACGGCGAGTACGGCTCCAACATCAACGACGCCTTCACGGCCATCAACTGCCTCGACTCCTCCGCGCCGTCCGACACCGAGACGCTCCGGAGCCAGGCGGAGCAGCTGGATGAGGCCTCCCCAACCATCGGCCGGTTCCTGGCCTACGGCGGGGCGAACTGTGCCGAGTGGCCCGAGAAGCCGGTGGACGAGCCCGCCCCAGCCAGCGCCCCCGGGGCAGCGCCGATCGTGGTCCTCGGCACCCAGGGCGACCCCGCCACCCCGTACGAGTGGGCCCCGGCACTGGCCGACCAGCTCGAATCCGGGGTGCTCGTCTCCTGGAACGGCCAGGGCCACACCGCCTATGGCCGGGCCGGGGAGTGCATCGGGACCGCCGTGGACGGGTACCTGATCGACGGTGAGGTGCCCGAGGACGGGTTGACCTGCGACTGAGGAGTCTTCCCGCGGGTCAGCGGGTCAGCAGCCCACGCCGGTCACCAGGGCCGGGACGTCCCGGATGGAGGGCACGACGGCGGCCGCACCGGCACCGCTGAGCACGGCCTCGTCGTGATAGCCGGTGAGCACCCCCACGGTCAATCCGGCACCGGCCCGCTGGCCGGCCCGGATGTCCCCGGCCGTGTCCCCGACCGTCATGACGGAGCGGACGTCCTCGAGGTCCAGGGCCAGCAATGCCGTGAGGATCATGTCCGGGTAGGGCACGCCGCGGCCGGCGTCCGAGGGGCACAGGCTGAGATCGGAGACGCCCATCCAGTCCAGTGACTCCAGGATCATGTTCTGGGTGTGCCGGGCGAAGCCGGTGGTCAGCACGATCTTCAGGCCCGCCTCCCGGAGCGCGGCCACGGCCTCCGCGGCACCGTCGACCGGGCGGACGCCACGTTCGGCCAGAAGCCGGTCATAGGTGGCCTCGAAGCACGCATTGGCACGGCGGGCCGCCACCAGGTCCTCGGCGAAGATCGAGCGGAAGATCTCATGCCGCGACGTGCCGCGAGCCTCACGGAAGTACCCCACCATCGCGTCCGATCGGGAGCCGCCTGGTTCGATGCCCTCCTGCAGGATCGCGGTGTTGAAGGCCTCGTCCTGGAGGCCTCCCTCGTCCACGGTGGTGCCGGACATGTCCAGCACGGCCAGCTTCAGCGGACGTCGTGAACGGAAGTCCCGGTGGGGTTGGGTGGTGGCAGGCATCATCACAACTGTCCTCCCGTAGACAGACGGCCCGGCGGGTGCCGGGCCTGTCATCATGTTCAGGCCACTCCACCGCAGCGATCTGTCCTGTGGTTGGACGTGAAGTGAACGTCATCTGTGGGTTGTGAACGCCGTGTGCTCACTCTGCTTTTGCCGGGCGGGGCACCGGCCCGCTATCATCGATAGCCGTGGCACCCCCGGGTGTCAGCGTTCGCCTCCTTAGCTCAGCTGGCCAGAGCAGCTCCCTCGTAAAGAGCAGGTCGCCGGTTCGAATCCGGCAGGGGGCTCAGACAGGAAACGCGCCGTTGAGGGGATCTTCTCCCGCAACGGCGCGTTGTCGTTTCCAGTCCCAGCGGGCCCTTGAGCGGGTCTTAGGCTCCGGGGCGGAACCCGGCAGCCTCTTCCGCCTCCTGCACGGCGGCCACGACCTTCTCGGCCCGGCGTCCCACCGAGTGCAGGGAGGCCTGCCCCAGCCGGAACAACGCCGCGGCCTGGGCGGTGGTGGCCAGGTCGTTCGCTGCCCGGGAGAGGATGCGGTGCACGTCGCTGCCTGAGGCGGGGACCTGCAGACCGGTCCCGGGGTGGTGGCGGTGGGCCTCCATGCACAGGTGGCGCACCCGGGGCGCCAACTCGGCCAGCACGTTGCCGGCGTTGACCAGCCCGTTCAACTCGTCCTCGGGGATCCTGCCCTCGGCGCGGGCCTCCTGGACGACCTGCCAGTACCGGTCCAGCGAGCGGATGAACCAGTCATGGCTCCGGCGCCAGAGTTCGGTGCCGAGCTCTGTCTCATCCTTCTTGGCCTGCCGGCGCCGCGCGAACGGTCCGGCCATCAAGGCCTCTCCCCGGTCACCAGCAGGATCTTGCCCGTCCGGTCGGCCTCTTCAAAGCGGTCCTGGGCCGCCGCCACGTCGTCCAGAGCGATCACCGCGTCCGTGGTGGTGCGGATGGCTCCTGAGGTCACCAGCGGCCAGACGTGCTCTGCCACCTCCCGCATGATCCCGGCCTTCTCCTCCGCGGGCCGTGGACGCAGCATCGTCCCGGTCACCACGGCGTTCTTGCCCATGACCTTGCCGATCGGCAGGGTTCCGGAGGCACCGCCCTGCAGGCCGATCACCACCAGCCGCCCGCCTTGCGCCAAAGCAGCCACATTCTTCTCCAGGTACTTCGCACCCATCACGTCCAGGATCACATCCGCGCCATGGCCGCCGGTGATCTCCTTCATCCGGACCACGAAGTCCTCCTCGCGGTGGTTGATGGCCGCCTCAGCACCCAGCTCGAGACTCCGCTGCACCTTTTCCGCGCTACCGGCGGTCGCCACGGGACGCGCGCCCAGTGCCTTCAACAGTTGCAGAGCGAAAGAGCCGATCCCGCCCGTACCACCGTGCACGAGCACCCAGTCGCCCCGGCCCACGCCGGCCTTCTGGACCAGGTTGGACCAACAGGTGGCCGCGACCTCCGGGAGGCCGGCCGCATCGGTGAGGGAGACGCCGTCGGGTACGGGAACCACCTGTCCGGCGGGGACCGACACGTACTCCGCATAGCCGCCACCCGCCAGCAGGGCACAGACCGGCGTGCCGAAATCCCAATTCCCGACGCCGGCCCCGGTCTCCTCGATCGTTCCGGAGACCTCCAGCCCGGGCACCTCCGAGGCTCCCTCTGGGACCGGATAGTTGCCCGCCCGCTGCAGCAGGTCCGCGCGGTTGATGCCGGCAGCAGTGACCTTGATGAGGACCTCACCGGGCCCCGGCACGGGAAGGGCCAGGTCCTCCACTGAGAGGACCTCGCGACCGCCGGCGCCGGTGTACGTCACGGCCCGCATGGTGTGGTGATGGAGCTCCTGGGACATGGTCCTCCCCTTCTCTGGTGGCTGGCCAACGACTTTCTCAGCGTTGCTTCTAGGCTACTCGTGTGGCCTAGTTGCAGGGTCGCGTGAACCATCCCCCAGCGCAACGGTGACCTCAGCGCCGATCTCTCCCTCCGTGTACTGACTCTTGAGCGCAGCGACGAGCCGTCTGGCATGTCATGGGGGAGGTTGTCCGGCAGGGTGGCGGTCACTGTGGTGTTCGTGGAGCAGGCGATCACCCGTGACTGTCCAGGTTCCTTCGACGGCGGTTCTTTCAGCGGTGGTGCTGTCGACGGGCATTCTGGCTCTGCTGGTGGGGTGAGGGGCCGGGTGTGATTGGTGTACTCGTGGCCGGTGGGGGTGGTGACGCGGAGTTCGCCGGCGGTCGCGTGGTGGGTCCAGCCGGGGTTCTCTTTGGTGTGGTTGCAGCGCACGCAGAGTCCGGAGGCGTTGTCCCAGGAGGTGGGCCCGCCTTCGCGGTGGGGTGTGGCGTGGTCGATGTGCCGGATCGGGGCGTCGCAGTACGGGGTACGGCAGATCCCGTCGCGCAGGAGCACCATGTGCCGCAGCAGGCCGGAGAAGGCGCGGCGGTGGGAGTCCATCGCGACGAGTTGACCGGTGCCAGGTGCGGTGTAGAGCCGGCGGATGAAGACCTCGGCCTCGGTGTCCGCGATCATCCGGCGTGCCACCGGCGCCGGGATCGGACCGTGACCGGGCAACCACGCCGGGAGGTTCGCCTCCCGCCCGGATCCAGAAGCGGACTGACCAGCAGTTCCGGTAGTGGGCCCGGCTGGTCCGGCAGGGCTGGATGAGTCGTTGGCGGTGTCGAGGAGGGTGGTGTCGGTCATGATCAGTTGGATCTCGACGGGGACGGCGTCGGCGGTGGTCTGGCCGGTGAGGCGCTGGACGAAGAGGTCGGTGAGGACCTGCTGTGGGGTCCTCTCGGCGGCGTCGCCTTCGGCGATGGTGCTGGCAGCGGCCGTGGTGAGGTTCTGGTAGCAGGCCGCGCCCTGAGCGATCGGCAGCAAGGCGGTGAGGTAGGCCATACCGGGGTTGGTCTGGGCGGGCTCCAAGCTCAGATGCCGGTCGCGGCAGGCTTCTTCTTGGCGTTGGAGCGCGGCGGCGGGGTCTTGCCCTTGGGCGGCAGCTTGTGCCTCCTGGACGAGTTCGCGATGGCCGAGGAATCCGATCCGCCCGGCCAAGGCAGAATCGGCGGCCTGGCGTTGCGATGAGGTGAGCCAGTGGGTTTGGCGGTCGATCGCGGCGGCTTGTTCTTCGCTGATGCGTCCAGTGGTCAGTGCCTCCAGGGTGTGAGGCAAATCCGCAGTCAAGTTCAAGGCGAGTCGGAGCTGTTTGGAGCCCCGGGCTCCGGTGCGGCGGGCCAGGCCGACCTCGCCGGGCAGGCCTCGACCCCGACGAGCCTCGGGGATGCCTTGGGCGGCCTCGGTGGTGGTGCGGTGGGTGTGCAGGGCGGCGGTCTCGCGGGCTTGGGCGGCTGCACAGGCCGATTTCAGTGCTTCCAGGGCCTGGATCCGGTCAATGGCCTCTGCTTCGGGCCCGTCCGGAGATGCAATGGCCTGCCGCGCGTCCAGCTCATCAGGGTTGAGGGCCGCGGCGGGGACCATCAAGGCCAAGGCCTGGCGCAGACCGATGAGGTGAAGCGCGTTGACCGGAACCGCAGCCACCGGAACCCGCGCACGGGCGATTGCAGCGCTACCGGTGGAGCCGCCGCCGGACCGGCACACGTCACCTTCGCTTCGTTGACTCGACTGAGCTTCGAACATGTGTACTACTCTACGAGGGTGGTCGGACACGATATGCAGCGGCGGCCCGGGTTGTGGATGAAGTTGGGAGAAGGCCCACCTGTGCAGGACTGAGGCTGCACAGTTGCGGGAGCGGAACAGTCCCAGACATGAACTGCCGTAAGACCGGTAGGCTGATCGGGGCCTTTAGAATGGTCCCCCTGGGATGGTTGTCCGAGCGGCCGAAGGAGCTGGTCTTGAAAACCAGTGTGCGGTAACCCCGTACCAAGAGTTCGAATCTCTTACCATCCGCCTAAATAAAGGGAAGCGGCCCCACTAGGTGGGGCCGCTTCCGCTTTTCCGGGGGCCGTCTAGGTCCGATTTGTGGCCGGACTGTGGCCATTGGTCCTGGACGCCGCCCGGGGGATCATGCCGGCGCGCTGCTCCGCGGCCGCCTCCCCGACGCCCGGCAGCAGGTGCCCATACGTGTCCACGGTGAGCTTGATCGTGCTGTGCCTCAGTACTTTGGACACCACGGCGACGTCCACGCCGGCCGCGATCATCAGGGATGCAGTGCCGTGCCGTAGATCATGCAGCCGGGCGCGCCGCAATGGCTTCTGAGCGCCTTCGGGCTTCAGCGGGTCCTCCGGGACGGTCACGCCATCCTGCAGCTCCAGGAACCGCGCTGTGAGCCAGCTAGGCCGGATCGGCGTCCCGTCCTCCCTGGCGAACACGAACCCGTGGTCCCGGTACGCCTTGCCCCAGGCCTCGCGTTCCTCACCCTGGGCCAGCTGCTGGGACAGCAGGACGGCCACGGTGCCGGCGTCCAGGTGCACCACGGACGCGCTCTCCTCGGTCTTCGGGTCCGTGACCCTCATTCCAGGGTGCGGATCCCCGCAGAAGGGGCATTTCACCTCGAGCTTCTGGAGGTTCAGCTGCACCACCTGCTGACGGATGAGGATCCGCCCCTTCCCCAGGTCCACGTCATCCCAGCGCAGCCCCAACGCCTCGCCGCGCCGCAGGCCGAGGTAGGCCACCAGGTGGAACAGGCCGCCCACCCGGTCCCCCGCCACGGCGTCCAGGTACGCCCCGGTCTCCTCCGGCGTCCACGGCTCGACCCGCTTCCGCGTCTCCCTGGGCATGTCCAGGTCCCTAGCCGGATTCCACGACAGCAGCCGTTCCTTCACGGCGGCCGCCAGCGCCGTCCGCAGCGTGGACCGCACCCGGTGGACCATCGCCGCGCTACGGCCCTCCGCCACCTTCTGCAGCATGGCGTAGATGTGCTCCGGCCGCAGGTCCCGCAGCTTCAGTTGCCCCAGCTCCGGCCTGATATGCAGTTCTATGTGAGATCGGTACGTGTCCACCGTCGTCGGCTTCAGCCCCGCGGCCTTCCGCGCCAGCCACCTGTCCAAGAACTGGCCGACGGTCTGGCGCTGATCATCCGTCCACGTGCCGGCGCCCACCGCGGTCATGGCGTCCGACAGCGCCGCTTCGGCTTCCCCACGGGTGGCATAGCCACCCTTGGACGGCCGTCGCCGCTTCCCCGTCACCGGATCCGGGCCGGCATCCAATCTGTACGACCAGGTGCCGTGACGCCGCTTGCACGCCAGTGGCCGCCCGTCCCTCCCTCGAGGTAACTCCTCCGGCCGGCACGGGCACCGCTTCCACACATGCCCCTTCATGACTGGGGCTCGCCACGACGTTCAACGATCAACGGTTCGCTCTCCGGATCGCCCTCACCGAATCGTACGGACGGAAACGCGCTCGCTAGCTCGCCCAATCCGCCCTCTTCAAGGGAATGAGACACCGATTCAGGCAGCGCCGCGAAGAGATCGCCAGGGTCCAACGGTGGCCTGATTTCGTGCTCCCAGTAGTCAAGCAGTGCCTCAGCGCTCCACGAGACCGCTTCGGTCTCCAGGGCGCCATTGGAGAAATCGTGCAAGACACTCAGTGCTTCATAGGAGGTCCTAGCCTCGCGCAGTCGGTCGCCGCACTCGCGGTACCGGTCGAATGCCTGGGAATACTCCGTCGAGGCCGTCTTGTACTCATCGTTCAGTTTCAGCATCTGAATAAGGGCCTCAGAGAGCCTGAGCTGAATCCCAGACCCCCGCGGGACGAACAGGTCGTCAACGGTCATGTTTAGGGCTGCCGCCACCGCCGGCAGCTCGGTGGCCCTAACGGACCTCTCCCCCCGTTCGACCTTAGAAATGGTGACGCGAGACCAGTTCAATCCCATCTCGGCAAGGCGCTCCGAGAGCTCTTCTTGGAGAATGCCCGCCATTTGTCGGCCAGCGAGGATGGCACTGCCAATCCCTTCGTCAGTGGGTCGATACATGCAGACAGCCTACAGCGGCATGAAACGAAATGGTTACTAAGAAGGCTTCCAGATGTACCTAAGTCATGTTAGGTTAAGTTACATCCAGTCCGGACGCAATGAACCAATTCAGAACACCTGGAGACGAGATGACAACCGAGAGCACCGCAATGCCCGAACAGCGAACCGTCAGCCTCCCGTATGCCGGCCGCGTGCTGGGCATCGGGAAGAGCACCGCCTACGAGCTGGCCGCACGTGGGGAGTTCCCCGTACGTGTGCTGCAGCTGGGCAGGAAGAAGCTTGTCAGCCGCGCCGAATTGGACTCCTACCTCGATGGAGAGCCCAAGAATGCTTGAGGCGGAAGACTCCCGGCGCACGAGGCGCCGCGAGTTGAGGCCGCAAGACGCAGGAAGGGCGTTCGCACCTGTCTGGGGAGACCCGCGAACGCCCTTCGGAACCAGCCACCAATCAGGAGTCAGGAACCATGACCTATTCTATCGCGCCCAATTTCCGGCATGTCGACCCGCCAGCTGGCTTCAACCTGGACTCGGACGGTCGTATTGCCTACGGTCCCCGATCCGGGAACGTGTACTCGATCTGGACGCCAGACGGAGGCGTTGAGGTGGTGGTCCCCGAGGACACCACCGGCGGTCACCGCCTTGCCGCTGCCCGTGAGCTGCGTGACGACCTCGACGCCGTCGTCGTGGCTCTGGGCATCCTGGGGCTGACGACGTGACCGCGCCCCCACCCTGGAACGGCGGAGCCCGGGAGCACCGCTGATGGGCGCGTCCAACGCGATGATGGTCTCCAATTACTGGAAGCACCTGGGCCACCGTGACCACCGCCTGCTGACCTTCATGGCACTGGTCGCCCTGGACACCGACACACCACCGGTCTACTTCGGCGGCTGGCAGGCCGGCGCCGCGCACCTCGGCCTCGACCCCGAGGCCAACCCCGACAGCGCCTCTGAGTCCTTCCGCCAGGTGATGGCCAAGCTCAAGCGCGCTGGCGCCGTTGTCCCCAACGGCGCCGCGCGTCAGGGCAGTCGGGCCGAGTACGCCCTGGCCCTCGATCCAAAGACAACGGCGGTCCCCACGGTGACGCGCGGCACCACCGGCCGGCCGGTCACCACATGGTCGGTTGTCCACAGGCAGGACCCGCAATCGCAGTCCAGCCCCAACGATTCGTTGCCCCTCAGCCCCAATGATCCATTGCCCCATCAGCCGCAACGATCCATTGGGTTGAGCCCCAATGATTCATTGCCCCCTAGGAGGACTGAGGAACCACTACAGGAATACAGCGAGGATGAATCGGTTGGGTCCCAGCCACACTCACCAGCGCCTGTGGAAAACTCCGGCGCACAGTCGGTGGACGGGATCGACACGGAAACCTACGCCGCCGCCAGCGCCTTCCTCCAAGCCCGGCCGATGCAGCACCTGGCCCTGATGGAACGCGCAGCGGCCAAGCTCGGCCCGGACTGCTCCGTTCGCCGCCAGGTCATCACCGCGGCCACCCTCGCCGGCTGGCAACCGAAAGAGGCCGCGGCATGAGCCCCCGGAAGCCGCCCGCCGTCCAGCCCCCGCTGCTGGCCACCGTCACTCCCCTACCGGCCCAGTCGCTGGAGCACCGCACCCGCGACCTGCTGCACACCCTGAACGCCGCCGGCATCACCGCCGCGGACACCCAGGTCCAAACCCTCGCCGAGCACGGCATGACCGGTCTGGGCTGCTGGACTCCCAGCCTGGCCCTACGTGACCTCGACCAGGCCGCCCACCAACACTTCAGCATCGCCCGACTCGCCCAGCACCTCGCCGAGCAGTCCAACATCCGGGCCACCCGGAAGGAGACCACCCGATGAACACGTTGCGCGTAGACCTCGACAACCTCCGGCCCGTCGTCGCGGCCATGGTCCGCCAATACGGCGGACCCATCCAAGACATCGACGACCTACTCCAAGAGACCTGGCTATCCCTCCAGGGCGTGAGGTTCGACCCGGCCCGCGGCGACTGGCCAACGCTATGCCGCGTGGTCGCCCGACGCCGAGCCCATGACTACTACCAGCGAACCGCCCGCAACGGCGCCCAATGCAACGGAAGCAAAGCAGACAGCCTCGAAGCCATCACCGCCGCCCGCGGAGACTCACACTTCGGCGGCAGCGTGGACGACGACACCGGCCGCGTGGACGACGCCGACGAACTCCGGCACGTGCTCGAAGACCTACACCTCGTCCAGAACGCACTCGGCATGGACGAGGGCCGGGTGGACAACTTCCTGCGCCTGCACCTGATCTACGACGGAGACACCGCAGCGGCCAGCACAGACCTCGGCATTTCAGCCAATGCCCTCCGGGCATCCTCGCGTGAAGTCATCGCCTTGGCCCAGGTCGTCCGCGCAGCTCTGGACTCCACCGACCGGACCCCGTCCATTGTCGCCACGGTGGCCAGGGTGCCCAGCGCGATCGGCCGGCACGCTTCGGTCTACCTGGGCACAGCCTTGGCGGCTGGGGGCGTCACCGCAGTGGATGCGCACGCGCTGGCCAAGACCACCGGGGCGTCGTTCAACACCGCCCGCCAGTACTGGGCACGGGTACGCGACTTGGCCCGGGCCGCGGCGTGGACCTTCGAACGCAGGGGCCGGCCCGCCGTGGACCATGATCAGCTGTTCCCCGGAGGCCTGTGATGCTCTCCCGGTTCCGTCGTTCTCTCCGGGTGTCTGGCCGTCGTGTCCGCAGGGCGCGCCGAGTGTGGATCCGTCGGTCCGTGGACGCCGCCCTGCCTGACGCCATCGCAGACCGGGTGCCCGGGTGGGCGTCTACTCCCCGGGGGCGCGTCATGCTGTCCGCGTTGGCCGTCGTCGCGCTGCTCGGCTGGCTCCTGCTGCTGCTCCTCATCACCCTGTAGACGGCCCACAGGGCTCCAAGCGTCTGGCCTCAGAAGGCGCCGGGAGACTCCCAGGAAACAGCCCCAGACCCTGCCCCTAGAAGCCGGACCTCCGGCCCTACTTTTAGCAGGCACCACAAACACCAAGATTATTCATCACACGTCTGGCACCAAGGTGCACTCGGGGACATTTTGTCCGCGACGGTGTAACGGGTGCCCGTTATGAAAGGACCTCATGATCAAGGCCCGCAGATCCTCTCCTCGTCGTCCTCTCGCCGTCCGCTGCGGGTGGTGTGATGAACCATTGTCGGACCCGTCCATGGGCCGGCGGTACTGCTCGGACGCACACCGCCAGGCCGCCTACCGGGCCCGGCGCCAGCCGGTCTCGGACGAGTCCGAAGTAGACCAGCTACGGGCACAAGTGCGGTCCCTGAAGGACGACCGGCGACTACTGGAGGTCCAACTGCAGGGCGCCGAGACAAGGGCGGCAGACGCGGCCAGGGAAGCAGAACAGTACGCCACCATGTGGGAGGGGATGCTGCGGTCCAATGGTCTGCTGGTGTCCTCCCTCGCGGCCTCGGAAGAGCAAGCTGAGAAGCTACGGATCGAACTGGAGACGTCGGGAGTCCGGCACGCCTACCGCTACGGATACGAGAAAGGACACATGGACGCTGGGAAGCAGATGGCCCGACGGGAAGACGTGGACTACATCACCGCCCGAGCACAGATGGCCGGGTACGTGGAGGGGTACGGGGACGGGTCCAATGGGCGACCCAAGCTGACCATCAAGGACATGCTCCCGAGGCACTAGAGTCACTGCCGCACGGTGGCGAAAGCGCCCCCTCTTGCGGCGGGAACAACACCACAAGAGGGAAACGGCCCTTCGGTAAACCGGCATGTCCGGGCATTGACCAAACCTCCCGTTAGGCGATCCTGGTCAGGCACCGGTAGGCAATGAAGTCGACCACCGTCGCCGTCCGGCGAAACAGTGCCTGTCTACCGGACTTGCGGGAACGTGCCTTTTCCGAGCCCGATGTCCTTTAGGTCGTCCCAGAGCCAGCCTGCTGCCACGTTCGCCACAGGCCGCGTCTCGGACATATCGTCGGCTCCAGTGGTAGTCCATCCAATACCACTGGCCGGTTCGCGGTTCTGCGCGGCGAGCCAGGAACGAATGGTTTCCAAAGTGGTCGAGAAGTACTCCCCTTCCTCTGTCGCATCTCGACTGATTTGGTTGATCACTGCGCGGCCGGACGCCGACCATATCGATTCGTCCCCAGAGGGTGCGAGTTCCTGCATCAACGCCATCGGTGCCCGGATAACGCGTAGTCCGGGAATTCCGCCAATCCGTTCAGCGCCGTCGAACTCCACTTCCAGAAGTACTCCAAACGGGGCCATGGATGAACGGGGCATCGACCACCCCAGCCGAGCGAAAGAATGTGCCAGCGCCTCGTCATAGGCTTGGCAAGCGCGTGCATACACCTCGACTTCGAACTCCATCAAACGCTGTGGCGAGTAGAAATCCCAGACCCAGCCCCCTTTCGGGTACGGCAGGTCCCTCTCGGGCAAATGAGAGACCACGTCAAGAGAGCGCGTCGCGTCCACCCACGAGACCAAATCATCCAACTCCGCGCCGGAATAGAATGCTCGGCCCCCCATCTTGATATAGGCGCTCCGATCTTGATCGACAGCGTCGAATTTCTCCGCCGCCTGCTTCCTAACCTCATTGGCGGGTAACGGCCCGTGCAACAGGGACCCATGCCCCAGGAGACGCCGCGCCAGGTCAAAGCGACGTTCCTGCTCCCAGATCCCGTCCGGTGCCCCCAAGTGGGGGTCTGTTGATAGCTTCTTGAGCGTCGCTTCAGCGATCATTTTCTGCACTTTGGTCCACGGCCAGGCATCACCCTGAGGCGCAACGGCCTCGAGCCAGAATTGCCAATCCGCAACGGGCGACGACGAAAATGGATGAAGTTCCGGCGGGAGAGCGGTCACTCGGTCTGATGCTGGTCTGGACGTCGACAAGGCGACGATGATGCGGTGGCCGGATACACGGACGCCCAGGCCGACCGGACCGCGGACGATCTGAGATGGAAGAACTCCATCCGCCAGGGGGCCTAGGGCATTGGCCCAGGTGCGCAGCGCCCGCAGGAGGCGTGTCCCGCTCGTCGTGGGGTCGAGGTTCTCATCCGCTTCGGTGCGCCAGTCTCGGTGTCCACTGAACGCCCGATCGATGATCCAAGCAGCAGCTCCCGGATTCCCGGCCACCCACTTCCCCAATAGATCATCCACCGCCTCTGGGGTTCGTGCGCTCAACGCTGCTACGGCAGCGGCCCACCGCCACCGGTTGAAGCTCAGGGCGTCGGTCACGACCTCCGCCACCGGCACGTCACCGGTGACAATTGCCTGCGCCGCGAACCAGTGCTGGAAGATCGGCAGGGAAAACACGACGGAATCGCCCGGTCCGTCGGAGACTAATCGACTTGAGTGGGCAATCAGACGGTCGCTGTAGGACAGCCCATCCTTGGACGTCCTCGTGATCCCAACGGCAAGGTCTTGAAGTACAGACCTCGTCTGCTCAGAGGTCACGGCTGGCCGCTCCCTGCCCTTCGCAAGCGCATTCTCGACCAATCCTCGAATCAAATCGGCTTCTCCACTAGGCGCTTCATTGTTGCCAAGCATGATCCCCGCCGCCAGAGCGAAGAACGGTCGCGTCACGGTGGCCCGCATGTCCTTTGTCCAGCGCCAAGTGCTGTGCGCCTTGCCCGCGGTGAGCTCCACCAACTCGAGTGCCGCGTTCTCGTCAAAGAGCTTTGCCCGCACCGTTTCCTTGTCGGTTGGCGACAGAATGCCCGGACGTGCGGTTAGCAGGACCCGAATGTTCGAAGCCGTTCTTGTCAGGATGCGAGCGGATTCCAACAGATTCTGCGCTGTTGCAGGGTCGGTTTCGTCCAAGCCGTCAACCACGATCGATGCGCCTCGCCCACGGCGCCAGGCGGACCCGAGCTGTCTATCGACGGCTTCCTCGAGTGTTTGTCCGAGCACGTCCCGCGCACTCAGCCACACCGGGAAAGGAGCGTTCCCGTCTGTCATCAGATCTTTGATTCCGGTGCGGTGCCAGGTCTCCGCGGTCTCGGACTTGCCCGACCCGAAGTCCCCGAGCATCACGACAACGTCGCCGGGTATGACCTCCGGGACCTCGATTCGGCCGAAGTGCAGATCCAGGGCGGTCTCGTCGACCTCAAACGATTGCAGGCGCACCGTCCGACGTGCCTCAGAGCGGTGCTGCAGCACCCGCGCGAGGTCGTTCGAGCTCAAAGCCGCGCCTGGACCAGCGTGCTGGAGGAGCGCCTCCCGCACGGTGACGTTTCGTTGCTGAGCCCACTTCTCGCTTAGCTCGGTTCGTTCGGCGTCGCCGAGTGACGCCGCGATTGCCGGATAGGTCAGCTCGACCATTCGTAGTGCGCGGGAAAGGTGGTCAGCGGCGGTCGCCCAGTCGCTCGATCCAGCGGACAAGAGGTCGTCAAGCCGCCTCGTCAGTGTCCCTTGGATATCCTCGACCGGGGTGGAAAGCTCCTCGACGGTTAGGGTCCTAAGCCACTTTCGATAGGTTCGCCCTTTGCACGTGAAGTCGAGCCTCTTTCGAACCCGACGCCACACGAACCATCGAAACCCTGCCTTGCGTGCCAATGCCCGCGCCGCGGGCGCTGCCAGACCTCCGAGAAGACGGCCGCCGCCGGCAAACAGAGCAGAGCTCGCCAATCCACTCATTGAGTCTCCTTTATCATCGAGGTCAACACCCTGCTTGATGCTCTCAGAGTTTTCGAGTGAGTTTGCCCGGTCCTGAGCGGAGACAACGATTCAGCCGTCGCACAGATCAGATGGGGTTTCAGAAGGCGACGTCCCGGATGTCAGACGTGCCCGTCTCCGAACGCCTGAACGACTCCAATGTTGTCCGCCAGGAGAACGACGAATGGTGACGACCTGCGGTGTCATGCCGGACGCTGGAGAGATGCCGACCCGCGGAAGGACCGTCGCCAGGGAACGCCTTCAACGGCCGAGGAACGGGCGCGGCCTCCATTTGTTTGTCCGTTGGGTGAGCACCCCTCCAACAACGCCCGGCAAGCACACCCAAACTGAGCCTGATCGTGCGACAGTCACGAAGGGCCGTATTACTCTCGAAGAAGTTTCGTGTGAGGTCGGGGCCCCAGCCAGCCGCAAACCAGCTGGGGCCGACAACCGTCACAGCGTCAAAGGTCGTGCCACGTACGAAACAGGATGGCGGCGGTCTGGACGACCTGAAGTGCGATGCGAAGCCAAGCCAGGCGTCCAGACCGCCGTTGCTCCGTTAACGCCCGCTTGAGTGGCTCGTGCTGCGTGCCCATGTGTCCTCCCTTCTGGGTGGTCGAGCGCCCCATCGGCGCTGTGTGACTCCAGTAAAACCACACCGGCGTCCATCGATCCAGTACACTGGTGGTGCGCTTTAACCAGCCAGTCGTGAACTATCTCAGCCTGAATCAGGTGATGTGAGTTCTGGCTGGTTAAGATGTTCCGGTTGTATCGACGTAACGGAGTCAGAAGCATTGGTAGAGATCCTGATCGACTGGACGCGCGCCCCCTCCACCAAGGAGCGGGAGCAACTTCAGCGCCGCCTCCTTCGCTTGCAGGTCCCCGGCCTCCCAGCCCACCTGCAAGCCCTCAACGAGAAGCTCCTGGGCTACGAGAGGTCGGTGGGCAAACTGCGGACTGCTGGTCTGCGCCTCCGCCGACCGTTTGTCTATCTGGGCGCGCCCATCGATGGGGACGGCTCGGACCGCAAGGCTCCGCCGCGCGAACTCCGGCCGCCCGCAACACGGATTTCGTCCGGCCTAGGCTCAGCCCTTCGCCTGGAACTGACCGTCCTCGCTCTACTGCAGTTGCATCGCAAGCCGGGCACGCGCGCTCAACTCGCAGACCTCGAGATCCCCGTCGCCGGCGACAGCCAGCACACAGGCTGGGCCGACCTCGTGGCCGCGCTACCCACCGACAGCAACGTTGGCGGGATCTACCACAACGCCCGCGACAAGCGCGCACGCACCGTCAGAAAGGCCCTAGAACGATTGGAGGCTGCCGGACTCGTCGACGTGCCGGGCAAACCGGGAGAGCGTAACCGCTTCGAGAATTTCGTCCCGCTCAACGAGGCGGGCGTCGAGGCCGACGGCGAGCGTGTGGAGTACGCGACCCCAAAGACATCCGCCGCCGCCTTCACGATGCCCCCCGGTTTCATCCTCAACGGTTGGTTGCATGTCCTCGAAGATTCTGAGATTGCTGTCCTACTGATGGCGGCCTGCGGGGCCGGCGCCTGGAACGACGAGGGCCTCTTAGCTTTCCCTGGCGCGGTGCGGTTGCGGCACTACGGGATCCACCGCGACCCTTACTCAACCGCGCGCAAGGCCCTCGAGTGGTTCGGCTTGCTCGACGTCAAGGAAATCAATAGACACTGCGACGGCCGCGCTCAGGACGACGACCGCTACGTCCACCGCATCGGGGTCCGCACCGCTGGCTTCGAAACCCTGGCCCTGCCGGCCATCCAGGCCGCTATCCAGCAGCAGCTCGATCGCTGACATCCCAATAGATCTGGCCAGCGCCACGAAGCCAGCGGTGCAGCAACGGTGCAGTAACTCAGAGGCACTCACGGATTCTCAGTAACGTGTTCAGATCTTCGCGCGTGGGCACTCGCACACCGTTGAGTCGACGGTGTCTCGCTACAGGAACTTCCACCGGGCACCCATTCAGTTGACGTGGATCAACGGCGGCACGCCTCGGTCAGCATCCCGTAGCCCCCGTCTGGTGGTTCGTCCCGCAACGGGCGCCATACGGCACACCCTGGACAGGTCGGTCGCAGCTGCCGCTCCACCTCTCGGGCGCTGATCAGCTGCTCCCGCTCCTGCTCCTGCTCTGTCTGACGACGTCGCCGGTACGCAGCTTACCTGTGCGATCTACCTAGTACGCCCGGATGGACGGCTCTACGGACCTTGGGCATTGGTCCATTCATAACGGGCATCCGTTACACCGTCGCGGACAAAACGAGACGGAGTGCACCTTGGTGCCAGAGGTGTGATGACTGATATTGCGTTCCGCGACTGTGCGCAGACTAGGAGCGGCATGTCAGACAGCGAGGGCGATGACATGACGTCTGTGTTCCCGGAGGCGAGAAGCTGGAGGCGGGGGCGTCGCACGCCTCTTGGGCAGAGGGGCAGGTACGTCGACTCACGATTCTGTCTCACTGGGAGGCCTTGCCGATTCTCCAGCGGCATCCGCCCGCAGCACCCGTTTCGTTCGGCCACGCCCGAACAAACCCAACTCAAGCGGCACAACTCCCGATACTATCGAGGGTGTTGGCCTGCCTGGGCCGTAGAGCGAGGGAGGACCAACGTGGCTGAGCCGTGGCTTTCCGCAGATGACATCGCCGTCCACCTCGGGGTCACCAAGGACACCGTCTACACCTGGATCGCCGAGAAAGGCATGCCCGCGCACAAGGTCGGGCGCCTCTGGAAGTTCCAGACCGGCGAGATCGACGATTGGGTGCGACGAGGTGGCGCTGCGGCCCCGTCCGAGCCCTTCCCGCCAGGGTGAGTATCTCGCCGCACTGAGCCGCCGCCGAAGCCTTGTCGGTGGCGCCCCATATCCTGATCCACTGCCCAGAAACCGGAAGGATGCACCGGATGAGAGTCACGTCGCAGATGCACGGCCGCTACGCGCTGTCGTTCACCAGCGGTGCCCTCTTGACCCGGGAGGCCGTGATCGCTGCGCCGCTCTACCTGGACATCCGTGACTGGAGGGCTGTTCGTGACCAACTCGGCGCGGATAATCTGCTCCAGGCGAGAACCGCATCATCGGGGTTCCGGCTGGCGCGCGAGGTCGCTCAACGGTTGGCGGTGCTCACAGATGCCGAGCTGGCGTTACTAGGAGATGCCAGCCCTAGCGAGCGCGGTCACCTGATGTGGATTGCGGCGTGCCGCCGCTACGCGTTCATAGGCGACTTCGCTGAGGAGGTCGTGCGCGAGCGATTCCTCCTGCTCACCCCCGCGTTGGGCTACGAAGACTTCGAGAGTTTCGTTCGAGGGAAAGCACTGTGGCACCCGGAACTCGCTGAGGTGAAGGACTCGACGTTGCGCAAGCTCCGCTCGACAGTCTTCCAGATGCTCGCCGAGGCTGGTCTGCTCGTCGGCGACGAGATCGTCCACGCACTCCTGTCCGAACGCGTCCGAGACGCGCTGGACGCGCAGGTACCGAGCGATGTGCGGTTCCTCCCGACTCGCGACAGCAAGGAGGACACGCTGTGACGCCGCATGAACTCACTCGCCAGGAGGCGCACCTGTTCGCAGTGCTCAGTGGTGAGCGCTTCCTGAAGATGGAGGGTCTGTCGAACGAGGTCCCGTTCTTCATCTACCCCTACGAGCCCGAACACGCCCTTGACGTGGCGAAGGCGAATAAGCGAGTCAAGAACCGGCTGGCGAGCCAGGGCGTCGAGGTCCGCGAGATCAACCTCTACGACCTGTCGGTCGAGGTACTCAAGGAGCGCGGTGACTGGGACGAAGTACTTGAAGTCGAGCCCGAGCTGGACAAGGGCGAGTTCACCGAGATGTTGCAGTCCATGCTCAACCCGCAGAAACAGCTCGCGCCCGCGATCCGGGAGCGGCTCGCGGACGGCGGGTTCGACATTGTGTTCCTAACTGGGATCGGCGAAGTCTTCCCCTACATCCGTTCCCACAACGTGCTCAATAACTTGCAGAGCGTCATCGTGGGCAGACCGATGCTCATGTTCTTCCCCGGCCGCTACGAGCAGTCCGACACCCTCGGCTCGTCGCTGGTGCTGTTCAGCAAGTTGAAGGACGACCAGTATTACCGCGCCAAGAACATTCTGGAACAGGAACCGTGACCGTTATGCACCTCACCGAGATTTTCGCCAAGGACGTCCAGCGGCCCATCGAGGGCGTCATCAAGGCCGACGACGTTGCGCACTTGGGCACCGAGGTCGACGAATACGTCTTGACCAACGAGGCCGCAAAGGGCCTGGAGTTGCTGCTTGAGGCATACACGAAATACACCAACGCGAACGGCGTGTGGATTTCAGGCTTCTTCGGCTCCGGCAAGTCGCACCTGTTGAAGATGCTCGCGCACCTTCTCGGTGACGTAGAGGGCGACGACTTCCCCCGAGAGCGTGTCTCGGAGAGCTTCCGCGCCAAGGCGACGGATGCCTTCTTGCCGCCACTGCTGGACAAGGCCGAACGCATCCGGGCGAAGAGCCTGCTGTTCAACATCGACCAAAAGGCCACCCTGATCAGCAAGGATCAGACTGACGCCCTGCTGCGCGTGTTCGTGAAGGTCTTCGATGAGTCCCGCGGCTACTACGGCGACCAAGGTCACATCGCCCGATTCGAGCGCCAGCTCGACGACGAACGTCAGCTAAACGCATTCAAGGATGCCTTCCGAACGGTGTCCGGCCGCGACTGGGTGGAGCGCCGGCCGAGCTTCGGACTCCCGACGGTGCGTCGCCAGGTCAACGAGGCATACGCCCAGATCACCGGGCTGGACGCATCAACCGCGCCCGACATCCTGAAGACCTATCAGGACACCTATTCGGTGTCGATTGAGGACTTCGCCGATGAGGTTCGCGCCTGGCTGGACAAGCAGCCCGCGGGCTATCGGCTGAACTTCTTCGTCGATGAGGTCGGGCAGTTCATCGGCTCGAACACGCATCTGATGCTGAACCTTCAGACGATTGCCGAGTCGCTGAACACGAAGTGCGGCGGGCGGGCCTGGGTGTTCGTGACCTCGCAGGAGGATATGGACAAGGTCGTCGGAGACCGCACCAAGCAACAGGGCAACGACTTCTCTAAGATTCAGGCTCGGTTCGCGACGCGCGTCAAGCTGACCTCTGCGGACGTGGAAGAGGTCATCCGCAAGCGCCTGCTGGAGAAAAACGATAAGGGCACCCAGGTGCTCGAAGCCGTCTACGCGCAGGAGTCGGCGAACTTCAAGACGTTGTTCGACTTCGTCGATGGCGCCAAGACGTACCGTAACTTCACCGACGAGGTCCACTTCGTCGGCACCTATCCGTTCGTGAGCTATCAGTTCCCACTGTTCCAGGCAGCGATCGAGGGCATCTCCGACCACAACGTGTTCGAGGGTCGTAACAGCTCTGTCGGCGAACGCTCCATGCTCGGCGTCGTCCAGCAGGTCGCCAAAGACATCGGCGACGTCGAGATCGGCACACTAGCCACGTTCGACAGCATGTTCGCCGGCATCCGCGCCTCGTTGAAGTCCGCAGCGCAGCGTTCCATCGACCGGGCCGAACGAGACCTCCCCGATAGCAGTTCGCCGGTCACCATGCTCGCGGTGCGGCTACTCAAGGCACTGTTCCTGGTGAAGTACGTGGAGAGTTTCCAGGCCACCCCGCGCAATCTGACCGTGCTGGTGTACGACCGGTTCGGAATGGACCTGCCGGCGTTGTCCAAACAGGTTCAGGAAGCCTTGATGCTGTTGGAGACGCAGATCTACGTGCAGCGCAACGGCAACGTCTACGAGTACCTGACCAACGAGGAGCAGGTGATCGAAGAAGAGATCAAGAACGTCGAGATCGACTCCTCCGAGGTTTCGACGCGGCTCAACAAGATTCTGTCTGGTGATGTCGTCAAGACCGCCAAGCTCCGCTACGCCAAGAACGGGCAGGACTTCGCATTCGGATATAAGCTCGACGACCAGGCATTCGGCCAGCAGCGCGAACTCTCTCTGCACTTAATCACCCCCGAGTACCCCTACGGTCCTGAAGAGATTCGGATGCACTCAGCGGGCAAAGACGAACTGCGCGTGATTCTCGCCCCCGACGAGCGAATGCTGGCCGACTTGCGGCAGCTGATCAAGACCGAGAAGTACACCAAACGAAAGCAGACCAGCTCGCTGTCCCCGATTGAGGAGCAGATTCTGCGGGCCAAGGCCACGCAGAATGCCGAGCGGGAGAAGGAGCTGGTCGAACGCATCCGCCGCGCCGTCGGGCGGGCCGACCTCGTAATCAACGCCGCAGACATCACGGCAGGATCACAAGACGCCATCACACGGATCACCGAGGGTTTCCAAAACCTCATCGCACAGACCTACACCGGTCTCAACCTTCTCGGCGGGCGCACCTACTCCGAGCAGCAGGTCGCTGCGTACGCGAACCCCGACCAGTCCGCGATGATCGAGGACTCCTCGGTCCGCGCGCTCGCCGCACCGGCCGACGAGGTGTTTTCCTATTTGCTGCAGCGTGACCGACTCGGTGAGCAGGTCACGTCCAAGAAGATCGTTGATCACTTTCAGGCGAAGCCGTACGGCTGGGACCTCGCTTCCATTGAAGTCATCATCGCCTGGCTTGTCGGCACCTCGAAGATCACTCTCACGGTCGACTCGAACATCCTCAAGCGGAGCGAGGTCGCTGCTGTACTACGGAACACTCAGAAGCACTCTCACGCCGTCGTCGCTCCGCAGAAGACCTTCGACCAGCGCAAGGTCGCGGCGTTACGCACCTTCTGCACCGACTTCTTCGACGAGCCCACCGCGCCGAAAGACCCGCTCGAACTGGCCCGGCACGCCAGCGAACGGCTCCGCGCCAAGCTCGACGAGCTCAAGGCCCAAGTCAGCGGCTCGAAGTACCCGTTCGTCGCTCAGCTCGACGCCCCGATCTCTTTACTGGAGTCCATCGTTGGCAAGCCGGAAGACTGGTACCTGTCCGACTTCGCCGGCGCCGACGATTTGCTCGACGCGAAGACCGACGTCATCGACCCGATCCAGGCATTCCTTGGTGGCGCTCAGCGGAGGATATTCGACGAGGCAACCGAACTGCTGGCCAAGAACGCCAGCAATCTGAACTACCTTCCCTCCGGTACCAGCCAGGAAGTGGAACAGCTCCTCGCCGACCCACAGGCCTTCCGCGGGAATCGGATGACCAGGCTCAAGGCCGCCACCCTTGAGCTTCTGGCCCGCCTTGACGAGGCGCTCATGGCGAACCGTGATGAAGCACTGCTGGAGATCGACTCCCGCTGGGGACCCCTCCAGACCAGCACGATCTACCTGGAAGCCACCGACGACGCACAGCACAGCGCGATCCAGAAGGTTGGCGCAATCCTCGACCGAATCCGCAGCGACGGTCAGATCGCAGTCGTCCGCGAGATCGCTAGCACCTTCGAAGAACGCACCTACCCGGTCATCCTCGACCAACTCGCTGCGTCGCCACGCAGCGGTGCAGACGACGATGAACCGGTCCACGCCCCGCCCAAGAAGCAAACCGTTTCGGTCAAAAGCATCAGCGCCACCGGCATCCACGGTGTCCTGGAGACCGAACATGATGTCGATCGCTACCTAGACGCGTTGCGCATGGCTTTGGTCCACGCCATCAACGACGACAAGCGCATCGCACTGTAGGAGACAACACGCATGGAAACCGCAGCGCTGAAGAGCTTCGCCACCTGGGCCAGGCGTGAACTCATCACCCAGGTCAGTGCCCGCCTGACCGCCGTGCTCGCTCCCGCATCACCGGAACGGGTCGAGAACCAACGTGCCGTCACCACGCTCGAACGCGACATCGCAACAACAGGTGGCGGCGCTAATGGCAAGGACGCGGTAGCCGAGAAGGTCGCATACACCTGGTTCAACCGCATCATCGCCCTTCGTTTCATGGATGCCAACGGCTACACCGGCGTCGGCGTCGTTTCACCCGCTCACGGTCAGCAGTTCGGACAACCAGAGGTGCTCGCCGACGCCAAGCGTGGCAGCATTGACGCCGTCGTCGCGGCCAATAAGCGCACCCTCGACACGATCACTGCGCTCCTCGACGGCACCAGAGCCAGCGGCGATGCCCAAGGAGAGGCATACACCCTGCTGCTCGCCGAGTACTGCCGCTACTGGAACCGTTCCATGCCGTTCATGTTCGAACGCGAAGGCGACTACACCGAACTCCTGATCCCCCCGAACCTCCTCGCCGCAGACTCGATCCTCACCCGCGCAGCTACCGTTCTCACGGCCGAAGTCTGCCGCGATGTTGAAGTGATCGGCTGGCTTTACCAGTTCTACATCTCGGAACGTAAGAATGAAGTCTTCGCCGGGTTCAAGAAGGGGAAGAAGGCAGGCGCTAGTGAGATACCCGCGGCGACCCAGCTCTTCACCCCGCACTGGATCGTCCGCTACCTCGTCGAAAACTCCATCGGACGCCTATGGTTACTCAACCACCCGTCATCCGGCCTCGCCGATCAGATGGACTACTACATCGCCCCGGTCAAGGAGGAGACCGACTACCTCAAGATCAGCAGCCCCAAGGAACTGAAAGTCATCGACCCCGCTTGCGGCTCCGGGCACATGCTTACCTACGCCTTTGACCTGCTCTACGCCATCTACGAGGAAGAGGGCTACGCCCCCTCCGAGATTCCCGAACTCATCCTCACGAACAACCTCTACGGCACCGAGATCGACCCACGCGCTGGAGCACTGGCGGCGTTCGCGCTCACGATGAAGGCTCGTGCGAAGCAGCGCACGTTCTTCAGCAAGCAGGTCGAGCCAAACGTTTGTGTCATAAACGCCGTCACGTTCAGCACCGAAGAACTGGATTTCCTCGTCACCAAGGATGGGGATAAGAATGCGGAGGAGGCGTTCTGGAGCCAGTTTGCGGAAGCAGATACCCTCGGTTCTCTCGTGCAACCCGATTCCTCCCTCAGAACCCAGCTGAGCCGTCACTTCGAGACTCTGGCTGATCACGGCGACCTACTCCGAGGCGCCACACTGAGCCGGGCCGGTCGCGTACTCTCGCAGGCGGAGTACTTGAGTCAGCGCTACCACGTCGTGGTTGCAAACCCTCCGTACATGGGGTCATCGAACATGTCGGGTGCGCTGGAGGCATTCATCCAGCAGCAAATGCCGGAGGCTAAAGCCGATCTCTTCGCGACATTCATTCAAAGAGCGTTGACCTTGGCGGTGCGACGCGGCACAGTCGCAATGATTGCCAAGCAGAACTGGCTGTTCCGGCCCGCATTCGCCACGCTACGCCGTGAGCTCCTGGCAGCACACCAGCTTGAACAGGTTCTTCAGTTCGGCCCAGGAGCGTTTGACAGCCTAGGTGGGGAAGTTGCTTCGACGGCGGCCTTCGTCCTTAAGCTTCATGACTTTGGGCGCGAGTGCTGGTTCGCGCGCCTGGTGGACGGTGAAAACGAGGCCGCAAAGGAGGTAGCACTGCGCGATGCGATCCGGCTGTCTCGTGGAGTCTTCCGTCGTAACCTCGGCGACTTCCTAGAAATCCCAGGTGCTCCTGTCTGCTATTGGATGTCGGATACCGGGTTAGCTGCCCTCGCATCCGGACCCTATCTTGGAGATGTGCTGAACCCCCGGGAAGGCATGGCAACGGGAAACAACACGAGATACCTACGCTTCTGGTGGGAAGTCTCTGCGGCTGCGACGAATAGGTCGGCAGAAAACCGCGAGACTGCGAAATCGAGCGGGAAGCGATGGTTTCCGTACAACAAGGGTGGTGGCCCTCGCCGATGGTACGGTCATGACGAGTTTGTGGTGGATTGGTACGACGATGGGCACGAACTTCAGACCACACGCCATCCCGATGGAAGTCGGATATGGGCGCACAACTTCAATCTGGAGTTCATCTTCAAGGAGTCAATCTCCTGGTCGTCTATTACAAGTCGTGGTCTCGCGCTTCGCTACTACCCACCCGGGTTTCTGTTTGACGCTACAGGGCTGTGCGCATATCCACGCTCTGACCGCCAGGCGATGTTTGCCGCAATGGCTCTGGTGAACACGAAGTATGGCTCGGATTTCGCGGACCTTCTCAATCCGACCCATCATTTTAAGGCTGGTGACTTCGCTCGTCTTCCACTTCCGAAGGTGGACCCCGACGAAATCGAACACTTGACCAACGAGGCCATCGGGATTGCGAAGGAGGACTGGCTGACCCAGGAGACAGCGCCCGACTTTGAGACTCTCATGATTGCTTCAGCCGATGGCACGTTGTCGTCGTGGGTGAAACAGCGCCGTTTGATCGGCGAGAAGCGTACCTCTTCACTGCTCCAAATCGAGCAGCGCGTTCAAGACGAGGTTGGGGCAGCTCTGGGCGAGGTGAACGTTCAGTATCCGGCGGTTGAACGTTCGAAAGTCACCCTTCTCGGAAACGCGGAATACCAGCACGGGTTGTCCGATGACCCCGAAAGGAAGGCCGAGCACGATCTTGTTGTCGATGTCATCTCCTACGCGATCAGTTGCATGTTCGGGCGCTACAGTCTCGACGAGCCGGGCCTAATTCTCGCCGACCAGGGGGAGACGCTGAAGGACTACCTGTCGAAAGTGTCGTCGCCGACGTTCAGCCCAGATGCGGACAACGTCATCCCGATCGTTTACGGTGACTGGTTCGAGGACGACATCGTGTCCAGGTTCCGTCAGTTCCTGCGGGCTGCGTTCGGCGAGCATCACTTTGAGGAGAACCTTCGCTTCGTTGAGGCGTCGCTTGAGGTCAAGTCGCTGCGGGACTATTTCATCACCCGTGCCGGGAGGTCGAGGTTCTACGACGATCACGTGCAGCGGTACAAGAAGCGTCCGATTTATTGGCTGTTCTCTAGCCCGAAGGGATCGTTCAACGCGCTGATTTACATGCACCGTTACACCCCTTCTACGGTCTCGATGGTGCTGAACGAGTACCTGCGCGAGTTCGAGTCGAAGCTAGAGGCGAATCTTCAGCATCAGGAGCGTCTCGCGGCCGGGAGCGGCACGCCTCGTGAGAAGGCTGCGGCGCTGAAGGAGGCCGACCGGCTCCGCAAGGTGCTGCTGGAGCTGAAAGAGTATGAGCACGATGTGCTCTACCCGCTGGCGTCCCAGCAGGTCGCGATCGACCTCGATGATGGTGTGAAGGTCAACTACCCGAAGTTCTACCCGGCCCTCAAGAAGATTACGGGGTTGGAGGCCAGCGATGGGTGAGATTGCTCGGAGTAGTGGCGCCTCCAAGCGTGAGTTGCCCGCGCGGCGAGAGATCAAGGCCTCTTCAGAGCAGGAGGAAGCCGAATGAGTTCACTCGGCGCAGTTATCCCGCACCTGGAACAGCGGTTCGAGTCGCAGCGTCTCGTCTTCTGGCATGACAGTGACCGCGAGTACGCTGCGGAGCTCGACGCCCTTGACCTCGCGGGCGTCACCACGCTGCGGGTCGAGAATAACGAGTACGCGGTGAAGAACCGGGTGCTCCACGAAGAGCCGACTGGCAGGTTCCTCATCTACCGCGGAGGCGCGGTGCCCCCTGGCACAGGGAACTGGCTGCTCGACCTTGAGCTGGTGTATGGGGTCTTCACCGCCGACCGGACCGCGCTCGTGCGCCAGAGGCTCGGCCTCACTGGCAGCGGGATCGACAACGTCGTGCGCGACCATGAGAAGTTCTTCCGCGTCGCGAAGCGGGTTCAGAGCCTCAAGACACTGCTCACGCCCGACGATGACGCGGACAGGTTTCGCGCGAAGATGTGTGCGGTGCTGCTTGGTCAGCGCGAGCACAGCATGCTTGAACTCACGCGCGCCCTGTTGATCGAGAACGCGCGCGGCGACGACGACAAGTACGAGGCACTGGCCGAACAAGGGCTCGATGGATTCCATTGGGCCGGCGTCGCCAAGATTTACGGTTACGAAGCCAGCGAACCCAGCGTCGATGACTTTGTACTGTGGATGTTCCGCCAGGCGATCGACGGTTTCGCGTCAATAACGCCTGGCGCCCTGCGCAACATTCAGCTCGACTTCGCGAGCCTGCGCAATGATCGACGTGGCTCCGACGCCCTCGCCACGCTGGCACGGCGGTCGTCGGAGAGCCTGGGCTACGCCAGCAGCATCGAGGACGCCGAGCTCCCTGAACTCATGGGCAACGACCTGTTCGAGGATGTAGAACGTAAGGTCATCAGCGCTCTTGCTGACGCCGTCGTTGAGCGGACGATGAGCGCGCGCGAGGTGTCCGAGACCATCCGTGCTCGCCAGACCAGCATCTGGGTCGACGGCTATCGGGAACTGTACGCGGCACTCGGCGCTGCCTCCGACCTTTTGTGCGACCTCGCAACCGAAAAGTTCGAGATCACGTCGTTCGATGAGGGCCTCGACCGGTACCGCCGGAACTGGTTCCGTATCGACCAGCTCTACCGGCAGTTCCACTTCGCCGCCCGCAGGACCGAGTACGCCGGCCCGCTCGAAGCGCTCCGGGTCGAGGTGGAGAAGCACTACGCGAACCGGTTTCTCTACGAACTCGGTAACGCCTGGCAGCTGCAGGTCGACGCGGTGGATGAATGGCGGTCGGTAATGCTGCGTCCGCAGACAAGGTTTTTCGCCGATCACGTCGAGCCGATTATCCGGAAGGGCAACCGGAAGGCCGTC
The DNA here is from genome assembly GCF_042433045.1 of Citricoccus parietis. Taxonomy (NCBI): domain Bacteria; kingdom Bacillati; phylum Actinomycetota; class Actinomycetes; order Micrococcales; family Micrococcaceae; genus Citricoccus; species Citricoccus parietis. Next base: position 54,594 of record NZ_JBHLWH010000013.1, read on the forward strand.
GTCATCATCTCCGATGCTCTGCGCTACGAGATCGCCGACGAGTTGCGGTCGCGTATCCGTCAAGAAGACCGGTTCGACGCAACGCTCGACGCGATGCTCGGCGTCCTCCCGAGCTATACCCAACTCGGCATGGCCGCTCTCCTTCCGCACAAGACGCTGGGCCACTCCCACGATGGCGACCCGGTGCTCGTCGATGGTCAGCGTTCCGACGGGACCGGGAATCGTAACAAGGTGCTTGCTTCGGTGGATGGGTACGCGATCCAGGCCGAGGAAATCCTCTCGATGCCGCGCGGCGAACTGCGGGAGCTGTACGGCGCGCACCAGGTGCTGTACGTGTACCACGACCGGATCGACGCGACCGGTGACAAAGCCCGCACCGAGCGGCAGGTATTCGAGGCCGCCAACGACGCGCTGCGCGATCTTGTCGACCTCATCAAGCGCCTGACGAACGCTAACGCCACGAACATCCTTGTAACCGCCGACCACGGCTTCCTCTACCAAGACACCGCTCTCGCCGATGCGTCATACCTTTCGACCAAGCCGCAGGGCGACGATCTCGTGGTGACGAACCGCCGATACGTGCTGGGCCGGGGGCTCAAAGACGATCCGGCGTTCCGGAAGTTCGAGCCCGAACAACTCGGGCTCAGCAACGGCCTTGAAGTGCAGATTCCCAAGTCGATCCACCGGCTCAAGCTTCCCGGAGCGGGGTCGCGGTTCGTCCACGGCGGCGCCTCGCTCCAAGAGGTCGTCGTGCCAGTGCTGACTGTCAACAAGAAGCGCAAGAGCGATACCCGCCCGGTCAATGTGGAAGTGCTGCCCGAGACCGACAAGATCACCACCGGTCAGGTTGTCGTGAAGCTCTTCCAGTCCGAGCCCGTCAGCGAGAAGGTGCAGCCGCGCACACTCCGGGCAGGCCTCTATGTCGGCGAGACACTGATCTCGAACCAGGCCGAGCTGATTTTCGACCAGCCATCCGACGACAAGCGCGACCGCTACCAGAGCGCACGGATGCTGCTCAGCCAGGACGCCAACGAGTTCAACAACCGCACCGTGGAGTTCTGTCTCGAAGAGCAGATACCCAACACCACGCAGTGGCGCGTCTACCAGCGGGCTCAGTACCTGCTCAAGCGTTCGTTCACGTCGGACTTCGATTTCTAGGGGAAGCAGCAGCCATGACCGACACCGAGAATCCGAGCGCACGGAACACGAGTACGGAGCCGAGCGCGCCCCAGCAGAACGATCTCGACTACAAGATCAATCTGCTGTTCGGCGGGTCCGTCGTCCGCAAGGACCTCGTGAAGGCCGTCAAGGGCAACGCGATTGTCCCCTCCTACGTGCTGGAGTACCTCCTCGGCCAGTACGCCGCGTCCGATGACGAAGCGACGATCCAGGCCGGCATCGACTCGGTGCGGAAGATTCTCGCCGACCACTACGTGCACCGCAACGAGTCGGAACTGGTGAAGTCCACCATCCGTGAGAAGGGCCGTCACCGAATCATCGACAAGGTCGCTGTGACGCTGAACGACAAGCAGGATGTGTACCAGGCGTCGTTCGCCAACCTCGGCCTCAATGGCGTGATCGTCGAACCGGCAACCGTGAAGGCCAACCCGAAGCTGCTCGTCGGTGGTGTGTGGTGCATCTGCGACATCGAATACTCCCACAGCGACGACACGAGAGTCGTGCCATGGATGCTTGGGAGCCTGAAGCCGATCCAGATGTCGAGCTTTGACTATGAGGGTTACCTCGCCTCGCGGCAAGGCTTCAACACCGAGGAATGGATCGACCTGTTGATCCAGTCCATCGGGTTCAACCCCGAAATGTTCGGGCGGCGAGCGAAGCTGCTGCAGCTCGTGCGGCTTATCCCGTTCGTCGAGCGCAACTACAACCTCGTCGAGCTGGGGCCGAAGGGCACCGGCAAGTCCCACATCTACTCCGAGTTCTCACCCCACGGCATGCTGATCTCCGGAGGAGAGGTCACCGTCCCGAAACTCTTCGTCAACAACGCCAACGGCCGAATCGGCCTGGTCGGTTACTGGGATGTCGTCGCGTTCGACGAGTTCGCAGGCAAGAAGAAACGCACCGACAACGCGCTGGTCGACATCATGAAGAACTACATGGCGAACAAGTCATTCTCCCGTGGCATCGAGACGCTCGGGGCCGAGGCATCGATGGTCTTCGTCGGAAACACCTCCCACAACGTGCCCTACATGCTCAAGCACTCCGACCTGTTCGACGAGCTGCCCGAGGCGTACCACGACTCCGCCTACCTCGACCGGCTCCACTTCTACATCCCTGGTTGGGAAGTCGACACCATTCGCAGCGAGATGTTCTCCTCCGGCTACGGCTTCGTCGTCGATTACATCGCTGAGGTGCTGCGGTCGATGCGCAACACCGACTACTCCGACCGCTACCAACAGCACTTCACCCTCGGACCAGACATTTCGACGCGTGACCGCGACGGCATCCACAAGACCTTCTCCGGCCTGATGAAGCTCATCTACCCCAACGGCGAGGCGACCCCAGAAGAGATCGAGGAGCTACTCCGCTTCGCCATCGAGGGGCGCAAGCGCGTCAAGGACCAAATCCTGCGGATCGACACCACCATGGCCACCGTCAACTTCGGCTACACCGACAAGACAGGCACGTGGCACGGCGTCACCACGCTGGAAGAGGACGAGTATCCCGACTACTACCAGACACAACGTACCGAGACCGAGAGTGGCGCCGATCCGTCCTACCCGTCCGGACCCGCGGGCGAGGAGGCAGCCGTCCCAGCCCTTCCGGCGATCGAGATAGCACCTCAGCTGTTCGAGGGCCACCGTGAGTTCCAAGAGAACCAGCGCGGACTGTCCTACGAGACGCTGCTACTGCCGTACCTGCGCGGCGCGACCGAAATCACCATCGTCGACCCCTACATTCGCCTACCGCACCAGGGTCGCAACCTCGTCGACCTGCTTGCACTTCTGGCCACCAGCAAAGACCCCGCTGACGAGATCGTGGTAACGCTCGTGACCAAGGAAGACCACAGCGAATACGCCCAGCAGCACCTTCTCATGCTTAAGGACATCCAAGACAGCGCCGCCAGCGTTGGTATCCAGTTCACCGTCACCTGGGACGAGAGCATCCACGACCGGTCGATTCGCACCGACCAAGGCTGGAAGCTCCTCCTGGGGCGAGGTCTCGACATCTTCCAAAAGGGATCCGGCAGCCAGTTCGACCTCGGATCCCGCCGCCAAGAGTTCCGCCAGGTCCTCGCCTTCGGCATCACCTACATCCGTGAGCCTTAAGCGGGGACGCGTATATAAAGGCTCGTCAACTCGAGCTCGAAAGCCTCCGCGGCTACGAAGACTCCTCCCTGCCGTACACCGGCATCTAGACCCACAAGGGGCTGCTTTACTTCAGCCTCGACGACACCGTCGTCGCCCTCGATGACCGACCGTCTGACAGGCTGTCCGGACGAACACAACGCGCATCATCAAGAGAGGTACCCACATGTCGTTCCAGACCCCGCGCAGCATCGAGGAAATGCTCACCGCGATCCACAAGCGCGAGTATCTGATGCCCGCGATCCAGCGGGAGTTCGTGTGGGACGCCGATCAGATCACCAAGCTCATGGACAGCCTCATGCGCGGCTACCCGGTCGGGTCATTCCTGCTGTGGGACGTGAAGCCTGAAACCGCGCAGTCATACACGTTCTACGAGTTCCTCACGAACTACCACGAGCGCGACAACCCCTACGCCGATAAGGCAACAGTCCCGGCAGGAAGCGGTACCACAGCCGTCCTGGACGGGCAGCAGCGCCTTACCTCACTGAACATTGCCCTGTATGGCAGCTTCGCCGAGAAGAAGAAGTACGCCTGGTGGAACAGCGCCGACGCCTTCCCCGTCAAGCGGCTCTACCTGAACCTCGTTGATGCCCCAGATGACGAGGAACTCGGGCTCAAGTACGACCTGTGCTTCCTCACCGACAAGGAGGCCGCCGCGGACGACGGCGCCGAGGACAAGTGGTTCCGGGTTGGTGCCGTGCTAGGCCTCGATGATTCTGGCCCCGCCATCATGGACGAGGTGGCCGACAGGGGGATATCCGACTACCGGACGGCCTCGCGTCGCCTCTACGATCTGTACCGAGCCGTACGCGACTTCAAGCCAATGAACTACTTCCTCGTCACTGATCAAGATGCCGACAAGGTGCTTGAAATCTTCGTCCGCGTCAACAGCGGCGGCGCGACACTGTCGTATTCCGATCTACTGCTGTCGATGGCCACGAACCAGTGGAAGGAGCTCGACGCGCGTGAGGAGGTCCGCTCACTGGTCAACGAGATCAACAGCAACGCCGGACGACAGTTCTCCTTCTCCAAAGACATCGTGCTGAAGACGGCGCTGACCATCGCCGACGTCGACCTGAGATTCAAAGTCACCAACTTCACTCAAGCGAACATGGCGAAGGTCGAAGAGTCCTGGCCTCAAATCAAGGGAGCTCTGCTGCGGGCAGCGACCCTACTTCAGCAGTTCGGGTACAACGAGCGAAATCTCACCGCTCACAGCGTCATCATCCCGATCGCTTACTATCTGCACCTGCGCGACGCGGGTGACTCCTATCTCGACTCGACGGCCAACGCTGCCGACCGGCTCACCCTCCAACGGTGGATAACCCGTTCTCTCATCAAGCGCGGCATTTGGGGCTCGGGACTCGATACCCTCCTCCTCCGTATTCGTGATGTCCTTCGTGCGAACACAACCGCCGAGTTCCCGGTCGCAGCCGTCGAGACAGCAATGACCGTCGTCGGGAAGAGCCTCACCTTCGACAAAGCTGAGATCGACGAACTCCTCAACCTCAAGTACGCCGGTCAGCGCACCTTCTCAGTCCTCTCAGTGCTGTATCCCGGCCTCGATCTGGGCAAGAAATTTCACGAAGACCACATCTTCCCCAAATCGCGGTTCACCAAAAAGAAGCTCCGCGAAGTCGGGATTCCGGCGGAGAAAATCGAGGACTACCAGGGAGCGGTCAACCTCCTGCCCAACCTTCAGCTTCTCGCGGGCACCGCAAACATCGAGAAGCAAGACACGCTACCAGCGGACTGGGTCGACACCGCCTTTCCCAGCGGAGAGAAGCGCGCGACCTACATCGCCGAAAACGACCTCGACAACTTGCCACTTGATCTGGCCGGCTTCACCACGTTCTTCGAGCAACGCAAACAGCGCATCCGAGCTCGTCTCATCACGGCGCTCGGAGCCACTCCTCGGCCAGCGGCGACGGACGAGGAGTAGTGCATCGACCTTTACGGGGTGGTCCTCCTCGATCTGCACCAGGAAACCCGTGTGATCGCCCAGTCGAATCAAGTGAATTCCGACGACAAGGCAGAGGGCATAAAGGGGCCTGTATCGATGCAAATGAGCCGCTGTGGCATTATCCGCCCCTATGGCCGTACTCCTGGTACGCTAGACACGTACTCTCAATACGCGACGGAGGTATCAGATGGTTACCAAGTATGCATTCTGGAACAACAAGGGCGGCACCGGGAAAACAAGCTTGTGTTTCCAAGCCCTCACGTTCTATGCGCACCAACACCCAGACGAGCGCATCCTGGCAATCGACGTATGCCCGCAGGCAAACCTGTCGGAGCTCCTCTTCGGAGGACTGGCAGGCAAGGGTAGTGATGTACTTCTCGCGCATCAGAATGAGCCGACGCGTCGCACGATTGGAGGTTACTTTGAGGTTCGTCTTCCGAACCCCTACTCGCCTCCGACCATCAACCCCGACGCATACATCTCACATCCGGCAGACCACAATGCAACGATCCCCGACAACGTTGATCTGATCGCGGGCGATCCCATCCTGGAGCTTCAGAGCAATGCTGTGTCGACGTTGGCTAACAACCAAATCCCCAACACACCTACCTGGGTTCGGGTGATCGATTGGATTAACGACCTGGTCGACACTCTGGGTGGCCGATACGACACAATCTTCATCGACGCGAATCCATCGTTCTCGATGTACACGCAGATTGCGTTGGCGAGTGCCGATAGGTTGGTGCTTCCTGTGATGGCCGATGACTCATCGCGCCGCGCAATCCAGAATGCGTTCTCTCTGGTGTACGGATTGAAGTTGCCCTCCGATATCTACACGCAATATGCGTTTGCAACGAAGCTCCGGAAGGAGGGTAGGGAACTCCCCAAGGTGCATGCCATCGCCAAGAATCGTTTGACGCAGTACGTGGTGGCGGCATCGGCCTACAGCGCAGTGCTTCGATCCATCGACCTCGACGTCGAGACGTTGATCGCACAACAACCCGATATGTTCTCGGCGAACAGGACGAAGGACGTCATGGTCGAGATCCGCGATTTTCAAACTGCCGGCGTCGTCTCCTTCGCAAGGGGATGCCCGTTCTACGCGCAGAAACCAGGCCGCATGGATGTCATGGGTAAGCGCGTTCAGGTCAAGAACGAATACTTGCAGAATTGCGTTGACTCAATCCAGGAGCTCGTCGACGCACTCTGAGACAACTCCACCGCCGCCTGTAGGTAGGCACCGTCGCGTAAGTTCGCCGTACCTCCGTGGCCGTCAGCCTGCTTCCGCAGCCGGCAGCCCTGGGTTATAAAAAGCCACGCTCGACACAACGGCGGCCGAGAACCCGTAGAAAAACGAGTTGTGCTACATCCAAGGTGCCACGAGTCGGGTTCCGAGTTGCGAAGGGTTGCGCCGCCGGAGTTGACCAAACCAACGCGCCGCCACGCTAAGCGATCTCAGAAAATTTCGGTCCTGACTGTGGCCATTCTGTGGCCACAGGCACAGTAACGTCGCAGCACGAGCTGGCACGAGACAGATGGAAATGCGCGTGATTCCGGGGAAGTTGGGACCCACCGAGACTGACCGGAACCCGCCATTCCGGGGTCGCCGAAACTTGAAAACCAGTGTGCGGTAACCCCGTACCAAGAGTTCGAATCTCTTACCATCCGCTCTGCACCAACCACGATGCCGTGGCAGCCGCACCGGTTGCCACGGCATCGTGGTCTTGTGGATCTGGTCTTCACGAGCCCTGCCCCGTACCGTTCCCTCCACCGTTACCGGAATTTCACCCGGCGGTGATCAGATGTCAGGGTTACCACTTCAGTGGATGTCGACCAGCGCCGGTACATCCCCTTCACCGGCGGGTCCGAACGGTCCAGGGGAACCAAAGAGGGAATCACATGTCGCTGCAGCCAAGGAAGTCCTTGCTGGCAGGTGTTCTGACCGCGGGGCTCATTGCCGCTCCCGCCGTCGCAGTGCCTGCGTCTGCCACTACCGCCCCACCCGCGCCGGCCTCCACAGCGGCCGACGCTTCTGTGTCCACCGATGAGGCCGTGAAGGCCGCCACCGAGCCGGCGGCCGAGGGCACCGAGAAGATCTCCATCCTCAGCTTCAACGACTTCCACGGCGCGCTTTCCGAGGAGTACGCCGGCACTCTCTTCGCCCATACGGTGGAGGGCTACCGCACTGCGTTCGAGACGGCCAACGGCGAGGGCTCCACCCTGCTGACCTCCGCCGGCGACCTGATCGGTGCCTCCGCCTCCGTGTCGAATGTCCAGGCCGACGAGCCGACCCTCGAGATTATGAACCAGCTGGGCCTCGCCGTGTCCGCCGCCGGGAACCACGAGTTCGACAAGGGCCTGGACGATCTCACCGGCCGCGTAGCCGATATCGCCGACTTCGACTTCCTCGCGGCGAACTTCGTGGACCCGGAAACCCAGGAGCCGGTCATCACCGACCACGAGATCTTCGAGGTCGACGGGGTCGACGTCGCCGTGATCGGTGCCGTCCCGAACAACCTCTACGCGACCACCACCGGATCGGGCCTGCAGGGCAACGAGGTCATCGACCTGGTCGACGCCGTCAACGGCGTGGCCCAGGAGATCGAGGCCGCCGGCACCGCTGACGTGATCGTGGCCTCGTACCACGATGGTGCCCCCGGCAACGGCGAGCTGGCCGCCGAGGTGGAAAACTCCTCCGTGTTCGACTCCATCGTCAATGGCACCGATGAGTCCGTGGACGTGATCTTCAACGGCCACACCCATCAGACCTACAACTACGAGACCACGGCCGGAGAGACCGAGCGTCCGGTGGTGCAGGCCGGGCAGTCCGGCAACCTCCTGGCCGCCGTCGAGCTGACCGTCGACTCGGAGACCAAGGAGGTCCTGGATTACTCCTCCAACCTGATTGATCGAACACCCACTCCGATGACCGGCGAAGACGACGATGCCGCGTTCGACCCGGCGGCCATGGACGCCCTCGTGGCGGATTCCACGGAGACGGTCCAGGCCATCTACGAGACCGAGAAGGCCGCCGTCGCCGAGTTCGATGAACTAAAGAACACCGTGATCGGCGAGATGGACTCTTCCATCACCACCGACTACCAGATCCGCATCGAGGAGTCCGGTGACTGGCGCGCCGGTGGCACCCGCCGTCAGGAGACCACCCTCGGTAACTGGGCCGCCAACGCACTCAAGGACCGCATCTCCCTGAGCAACCCCGAGGTGGACCTGGGGGTCACCAACTCCGGCGGCCTGCGCGCCGAGTTGCTGTTCGACCAGCTGACCGGCGGCGGCGACTTCCCGAACAAGGCGGCCGACATGATCGGCAAGGTGAGCCTCGGCGAGATCTTGGACTTCGCCCCGTTCGGCAACACTCTGACCTACTTCGACATCCCCGGCTCGTCCCTCAAGCAGGTGCTCGAGGAGAACTGGCAGGACGGCAACAAGACCCTGCACCTGGGCTGGTCCGAGGAGCTGACCTGGACCTATGACGAGTCACGGCCACAGGACGACAAGGTCACCGGCATCTGGATCTCCGGCGAGCCCGTGGCCATGGACGAGATGTACACCATCGGCACCCTGTCCTTCCTCGCCGATGACTCCTGGGTGGGCACTGAGAACTCTGCCCCGGACGGCTACGAGGGCTTCGCCATCGGCCAGGAGAACAAGGTCGACCTGGGCATCATGGACAACCAGGCCTTCCAGGAGTACGTGGTGGCGGAGACCGCTGCCTCCGGCGACATCCGCCCGGACTTCGCCAAGAAGTCCGTGGAGGTCACCGGCGCCACCGGCACCGCCCAGCCCGGCGAGAACCTGACCCTGACGCTCGGCAACCTGGAGAAGGATTCCGACGGCGCAGGTGATGCCACCGCGGTCTCCGTGGTCTTCCAGCCGGCCGAGGGCGAGGCCGTGGAGGTCGGCACCGTGGAGGTGGCGGCAGACGGCGAGTCCGCAGACCTGTCCACCCTGCAGGCACCCGAGGTCACCGGCGTGGGCGAACTGGTCATGACCGTGGCCTACGACGACGCGTACGAGTCCACCACCGAGGTCCGTTCGGCCCTCACGATCGGCACCGATGTCCCGGAGGACTTCTCGGACAATCAGCCCGGTTCGGTGTACTACGCACCGGTGCGGTGGATGCAGGCCGCCGGGGTGACCACCGGCTACACCGACGGCACCTTCCAGCCCGGCCAGGACGTGACCCGAGCGGAGTTCGTGACCTTCCTCTTCCGCGCTGTGGATCCTGAGGGCTTCACCGCCCCCGAGGTCTCGGTGTTCCCAGACGTGCCGGCGACCGGCTCGTACTACGAGGCGATCTCCTGGGCCGCCGCCGAGGTACTGGTCAACGGCTACCGGGGCGGCGAGTACCGCCCGTACGACCCGATCAGCCGCGGCGAGGTCGCCAAGGCCATGTACCAGCACGACCTGACCGACAACGGCTGACCGAGGCCTCCTCACCCCTCAACCTCTCCACGCACAGTGACCCCTCCCCCGCAGTAATGACGGGGTGGGGTCACCGTGTGCCGGGCATCATCCCAACGTCACTCCCACCGAAAGACATCACCATGACGTTCTCTTCACGCCTGACCGCAGTCGGCGCCTCGATGGCGCTGCTGTCTTCCACCCTCGTGGTCCCGGCACAGGCTGCCACGGCGGCCCCTTCCGACGACGCGGTCATCATCAACGAGGCCTACACCAACGGTGGTTCGGCCAACGCCGTCTTCACCCACAAGTTCGTGGAGCTCTACAACCCGAGCGATGCCGACGTCTCCCTGGAAGGCTGGTCCATCCAATACCGATCCTCGGGCGGCACCGGCGAACCGACCGGGGTCATCGAGCTCTCAGGCACCATCAAGGCCGGCGGCTACTACCTGGTCCAGGGCAACGCCAATGGTAACGAGCCGAACGGTGAAGCCCTGCCAGTCGCCGATGCCGGCATCGACACCAGCGTGGCCTTCGCCGGCACCAACGGGACCCTCGTGCTGGCCAACCAGACCGAACGGGTCTCCCTGCCGGTCGGTTCCGTGACCGCTGAGACCGAGGCGGCCGGCGTCGTCGACCTGTTGGGTTACGGCACCTCGAACACCTTCGAGACCGCCGCCGCCACTGGCCCCTCGGCGAACAACGACCCGAAGTCCATGACCCGCACGGACGGTGTGGACACGGACGACAACTCCGCCGACTTCACGGCTACCGGCACGGTCACCCCCACCAACGCCGCGGGCGAGACCGCAGGGGGCGGCACCGGTGAGCCAGAACCCGAGCCCGAGGTCCCCACGGAGATGACCCCGATCGCCGAGATCCAGGGCACCGGCGCTGCCTCCGAAATGATCGGCGAGAACGTCATGACCCTGGGCGTGGTCACCGCCGTCTACTCGACCGGCGGCTTCAACGGCTACTACCTCCAGACCTCCGGTTCCGGAGGCGACGACGCCACCCCGGGTGGCTCCGACGCCATCTTCATCTACTCCGCGGACACCGTGGGTGAGGTCACCCTGGGCGATCACGTGCAGGTCGTCGGCGAGGTGTCCGAGTACTACGGCGGCACCCAGCTCACGGTTCGCGCTGGCGGTGTGGAGCAGGTCGAGGAGGCCGCAGAGGCGGTCAAGCCCACCGTCCTGGAGTTCCCAGCGGATGAGGAGACCAAGGAGGCCCACGAGGGCATGCTGCTCGATCCCTCCGGGCTGGAGTGGACGATCACGGACAACTACGACGTGAACTCCTACGGTTCCCTGGGCCTGGCCCCGGGCACCGCCCCGCTGCCGAACCCGACCTCGGTGGCCGAGCCGGGCGCTGCGGCGCAGGCCGTGATGGCCGAGAACGCGGAGCAGTTGATCGTCCTGGACGACGGCGCCTCCACGAACTTCATGCGCTCCCCGGGCAACCAGAACAAGCTGCCCTACCTGAACGTCGACGATCCGGTGCGCGTGGGCTCCGCCGTGACCTTCACCGACCCGGTCATCCTCGACTACCGCTACGACGCCTGGAACTTCCAGCCGACCCAGCACCTCACCCACGAGAACGCCGACGAGGTCCAGCCCGCGACCTTCGAGGACACTCGCACGCCGGAGGCCGCCCCGCAGGACGTGGGCGGCAACGTGCAGCTGGCCTCCTTCAACGTGCTGAACTACTTCACCACCCTGGGCGATGAGTTCGAGAACTGCGACGCCTACGAGGACCACGAGGGCAACCCGATCGCCACCGACTACTGCACCCCGCGCGGCGCCTACAACGAGGAGAACTTCCTGCGCCAGCAGGAGAAGATCGTCGCCGCCATCAATGGGCTTGATGCCTCCGTGGTGGCCCTCGAGGAGATCGAGAACAGCGCCGAGTTCGGCAAGGACCGCGACGAGTCCCTCTCCACCCTGGTCACGGCCCTGAACCAGGCCGTCGGCACCGAGAAGTGGGCCTATGCCGAGTCGCCCGCGGAGATCCCCGGTGATGAGGATGTCATCCGCAACGCCTTCATCTACCAGCCGGCCGCGGTGGAGACCGTGGGCGAGTCCACGATCCTCACGGGGGACCCCGCCTTCTCCAACGCCCGCGAGCCGCTGGCCCAGACCTTCCGCGCCCTCGGCGAGGACGGCGGCATCGAGGGCACCGAGTTCGTGGCCATCACCAACCACTTCAAGTCCAAGGGCTCCAGTTCCGGCGCCGGCAATGAGGACAGCGGTGACGGGCAGGGCAACTCCAACGAGGACCGCGTGGCCCAGGCCGAGTCCCTCGTGGACTTCGCCGAGGGATTGAAGGAGTCCGAGGGCACGGACCGCGTGTTCCTCATGGGGGACTTCAATGCCTACGAGAAGGAGGACCCGATCAAGGTCCTCGAGGCCGCCGGCTACGTCAGCCAGGGCGCCAAGTCCGAAGGCGAGTACTCGTACACGTTCGACGCCGGCGTCGGCTCCCTGGACGGGATCTTCGCCTCCGGCACCGCCGACGAGACCGTGACCGGCACCGACATCTGGATGATCAACGCCAACGAGTCCGTGGCCCTGGAGTACTCCCGGTACAACTACACCCCGGAGCAGCTCTTCACCGCCGATCAGTGGCGGTCCTCGGACCACAACCCGATTCTCGTGGGCGTACAGCTCGGTGACGCCGAGGAGCCCGTCGAGGACGGCAACCCGAACAAGGGCCCGGGCAACAACTCCGGACAGGGCCCGAAGAAGGGTGAACACCCGGTCCACGGCAGGAACCACCCCGGTCAGGGCACGGGCAACCCCTGGAAGTGAGTTTGACTCCCGCCCCTGCTGAACCAGTGCTCAGATGACGCGGGGCGGGCGGCGGGGTCAGTCGGTGTTCACGGGCGGTGGAGGGCCCAGACTGCCCGGGCCGCGGCATCGGCATCGCCCAAGGTGCGGGCCCGTCCGTCCGGATCGCGGCCGGCCTCTGCGGCGATCGCCGTGCCCCACTGGACGGAGGCCAGCTGGAGCCCCAGGACGAACACCCCCTCCTGGACCGCTCCCCCGGCCCCCTTCAACCGGTGGGGACGCCCGGTCACGTCGAAGCCGCGGCCCGGCACCGGGTCACCTTCCTCATCCTCCACGGTGTACGGCACGGCGGTGCCGTCGGCCAGGAGCGAGGACACCAGGCCTGAGGCGGAGAGCAGCACCCGGTTCGGTGGCATCATGGCCTCCATCATCCAGGTCCCCCGGTGCACGTCCTGGGCCTCGTCCGCACCACCCACCTGCGGGGAGGACACCGTGAACCGGGACCGGCCGGCGTCGGGCTCGAACTGCGGATCCGGGCCCACGAACCGGACCAGGCCCGCTCGGGCCACGGCGAGCAGTTGTTCCACGCGCGTCAGCGGCGGGCCGGACGCCAGCCCCTCCACGAGCGTCTCGAACCAGCCGGAGACATCCCGCCGCCGGGAGGCATCGGTGAGCCGCTGCTCCGCCACCAGCTGCTTCACCAGCAGCCGCGCGGCATGCAGGGTCCCGATGGCCACCATGAGCGGGGAGTCCTCGCCGGCCGCGGCCTCGGCGCTGATCCCCTCCAGGAAACCAGCGACCTCCCGCTGGTAATCCTCGCCCGAGTCGTACACCCGGCCCTCGAACGGGCGGGCCAGGGTCCGGATGTCCAGGAACGGCATGCCCGGGGCATACACGTGGAGCAGCTCCTGTGCCTGGTGCGCCGTGACCGGTTCGCCGCGCCCGGCAGACTCCAGGAGCCCGACGAGGGCGGCCAGGAACTCGGTGGCCGGGCCCGAGCCACCGAGGATCTCCGGCCGGTTGTGCACCAGGGCGTTGTAGTACGCGCGCACCACGTCACGGTGGATCAGCGGCCACAGGTGCATCATGAAGTCGAGCGGACCGTGCTCGGCCTGCAGCGCCTGCACCACCTCCGGCACCAGGTACTTCAGGGCCACCGCATGGGGTACGAACGAATCCAGCTCGGCCTTCGGCAGGTAGCAGACGCCCCGCCGTGAGGCCGGGTGCAGCACGGGCTCGGCGCCGGAGGGTTCGTAGCGCAGCGCCCGGCCCGGGCCCTGGCCGGTGTCCACGAAGCGGCCGCCCCGGCCCAGGGTCAGTTGGGCGAGCGCGTCGAAGAAGTTCAACCCCATCCCCCGCACCAGCACGTCGGCCCCGGCGGGCACCGCGTCCCAATCGAGGTCACAGGGGATGGACGGCCCGCGGTATTCCAGTCCCAGCTCGGCCGCCGCGGCGGCCAGGCGGTGCTGCTCGCTCGTCAGGCGGGCGGGGACGTGCCCCACGGCCAGCACGACGGCGTCCGCCGCCAGCGTGCTCCCGTCACCCAGGGTGAGGATCGCCTTCCGGGGCGCGGCGCCGTGGGCCCCGTGCACCGGGGTCACCGTCCGCGCCGGCTCCAGGTGCACCACCTCGGCCTGGCACCATTCCAGGGTCCCGACGGCGGCCGATGCGGCCAGTGCGTCCGTCACCTCGCGGTACGTCTCGGCGAGATAGCGGCCGTAGACCGCCCGCGGCGGGTAGTCGGTGCGGTCCAGGACCCGGGCCCGGTCCGGGTGGGCCATCCGCCACTGGTCGAAGGTCAAGGCCGCCGACGAGGGCCGCAGGCCGGGGGTGCCGGCGGCCGCCACGGTCGGGAAGAAGGACGGGGTGTTCATCAGGAACAGCTCTGACTGCCCGGTCCGCCACACGTGGCCCGGCCCCGGTTCCTCCGGGTCCAGCACCACGATGTCCACCGGCGGCACCGGCGCCGACCCTCCAGCCTCTTCCACCACCGCCAGCAACCGCTCCAGGAACGAGGTCCCCCGCGGCCCGGCTCCCACCACGGCGATCGTGAACCGGTCTCCTGGGACGGCTGGGGTCATGGCGGGGTCCTCTCGCGGTGTGGCGTGTTCGTGGTCATCAGCCTACGGCCGGTGCGGGGACGTGTGCTTCGATGGTGGCATGCAGCAGAACCCACACTCCGTCCCCACCGTCACGTCCACCGGCCTCGCCACGGAGGCCGAAGACGAGTTCCTCTGGCTCGAGGACATCCACGGCGATCGCCCCCTGGACTGGGTCCGGGAGCAGGATGCCCGCACGGAGGCCCTGCTGGCCTCAGATGGTTTCGATGCGTTACAGCGGGACCTCACCGCCATCCTCGACTCCCCGGACCGGATCCCCCACGTCACCAAGCGCGGCGACTGGTACTACAACTTCTGGCGGGACGGCGAGCACCCGCGCGGGCTGTGGCGGCGGGCCCGCTGGGAGCCGTACCTGGCCGGGGGCCCCCAGTGGGAGGTCCTCCTGGACGTGGATGCCCTGGCCGCCCAGGAGGGCACCGATTGGGTGTTCGCCGGCGCCCGGCTGCTGCGCCCCGACTGGGACCGTGCCCTGCTGCGGCTCTCCCCTGACGGCGGTGACGCCGTGGCCGTGCGCGAGTTCGACCTCACCACCCGGGCCTTCATGCCGGCGCCCAAGGGCTTCGACCTGCCGGTGGCCAAGACCCAGGCCTCGTGGATCGACCGTGACCGGCTGCTGGTCGGCACGGTGACGGACCCGGATCCCGACGCCGGCGACGCCACCCGGTCCTCCTACGCCCGGACCCTGCGGGTCCTGCAGCGCGGCCAGACGCTGACCGAGGCACCCACCGTGTTCGAGGTCGATGCCGCGCACGTGGCCGCGTTCGGCGGGCACGACTCCACACCGGGCTGGGAGCGGACGGTCGCGACCGATGCCGTGGACTTCTACCGCTCCACCACGTGGCTGCGAGAGCCCGAGTCGGTAGACAGTCCCGGCGAGCGCCCCGGCTGGCGGTTGCTGGAGGTGCCCCTGGATGCCGAGGTGGACGTGCACCGGCAGTGGCTGACGGTGTTCCTGAAGTCCGAGTGGGAGCTGCCGACCGCCGTACACCCGGCCGGCTCCCTGCTCGTCTGCACGGTGGACGGCTTCCTGGACGGCTCCGAGGAGCCACGGGCCGCGTTCCTGCCCGCCCCGGACCGCACCCTGTCCGCATGGACGTGGACCGCGTCCCACCTGGTGCTGACCGTGCTGCAGGACGTCGCCTCCACCCTGTACGCCCTGCCCCAGACCGCGCTGGCGGCCCACGATCCCCGCGGGACCCCGCAGACCACCGCCGGGCGACCGCCGGCGCTGGGGGCCATCCGCCAGATCCGGCTGGCGCACCCGAATCCCGCAGACCCCTTCCTGACCCTGGGGGTCAGCGCGGTGGATGACGAGGATCCGGACTGCGGGAACGACCTGTGGATCACCGCCACCGGCGCACTCACCCCGCCCACCCTGTTGCGGGCCACGCTCCCGGCGGAACTGGAGGAGAGCAGCCGGCTGGACGGCGTCGTCCCCGATCTGGTGACCGTGCGCACCGGGCCGGAGCACTTCGACGCCACCGGGCTGGCCGTGCGCCAGCACTTCGCCGTGTCCGACGACGGCACCCGGGTCCCGTACTTCCAGATCGGCCCCGAGGACCTCGAGGCCGACGGGGCCAACCCCGTGGTGATGGACGGCTACGGCGGGTTCCTCGCCTCCAAGCTGCCCGGTTATTCCGGCGTGTACGGCCGCGGCTGGCTGAGCCGCCGGAACGCCGCCGGCCGCCGGGGCATCCACGTGATCGCCAATATCCGCGGTGGCGGCGAGTACGGACCCGACTGGCACCGGGCGGCCCTGCAGGAGAACCGGCACCGTGCCTATGAGGACTTCGCCGCCGTGGCCCGCGACCTCATCCGGCGCGGCGTGACGGACCGGCCACACCTGGCTGCCACCGGCCGCTCCAACGGGGGCCTGCTCATGGGCAACATGGCCACCACCTACCCCGAGCTGTTCGGTGCCCTGAGCTGCGGGGTGCCCCTGCTGGACATGCGCCGGTACACGGTGCTGTCCGCCGGCCACAGCTGGATCGCCGAGTACGGTGACCCGGAGGATCCCGAGCAGTGGGAGTACATCCGCACCTTCTCGCCCTACCACCTGCTGCTCGAGCAGCCGGTTCCCGGCGCCGAGGCCGGACGCGACACCGAGGGCCCGGGCACGGGCTACCCGGATCTCCTCGTGTGGACGGCCACCTCGGACGACCGGGTCGGCCCGGTCCAGGCGCGCAAGATGGCGGCCCGGATGATGCGGCTGGGCGTGCCGAACGTGTGGTTTCACGAGGATCTCGAGGGCGGCCACGCGGGTGCCTCGGACAACCGACAGGCCGCGGCCCTGCACGCGCGGTCCCTGGAGTTCCTGTGGAGGAGCGTCGCGGACGACTCGCTTTGAACTCCGGGCCCCTCGGCGGCTACCATGTCAGGGTTACCATCTCACCGATGGCGACAGTGGAGACGTGCCAGAGCGGCCGAATGGACTTCACTGCTAATGAAGGGTCCGGCGAAAGTCGGACCGGGGGTTCAAATCCCCCCGTCTCCGCAGTTGTCCTGAGTCGCGACATCGTTTACTAACGGTGTCGCGGCTCAGGACTTTTTTTGTGGGCGCCGCCTGATGGTCCGCTCTGAATGCGCTGAAGGCGGACTTCTCGGCTGTCGTTCAGATACCTTAGGGTCTAGGGTCGAAAACGTGATGCCGGCTGGGCCAATCGCTCGCCGGTCACCCAATGACGAAGGAGCGCACAACATGCAGGACTTCACATCTGTCGACCAACTCCAGGACGCGACCGTTTTCGGCAATGACGGCGACAAGATCGGAACGATCGGCCAGGTCTACCTCGACGATCAGAACAACCAGCCCACGTTCGTGACGGTGAAGACCGGGTTGTTCGGGATGAAGGAGACGTTCATCCCTGTCTCCGAGGCCACCCGGACGCAGGACGGACTCCAGGTCCCCTTCGACAAGGCGTTCGTCAAGGACGCGCCGAACATCGACGCCGACGGCTCGCT
Source organism: Citricoccus parietis (assembly GCF_042433045.1). NCBI lineage: Bacteria > Bacillati > Actinomycetota > Actinomycetes > Micrococcales > Micrococcaceae > Citricoccus > Citricoccus parietis. The sequence goes on from NZ_JBHLWH010000013.1 coordinate 72,175, forward strand.
CACTCCTGAGGAGGAGCGGCGCCTCTACGAGTACTACTCCATGGATTACCAGGGCGCCGGCGTCGACCGGAACCGGGATGCGGGCCTGGCTGCTGCCAGCGGCACCGCTGCCACCGGCGTGGGGGGCCTCGGCACCCAGCGTGGCGAGGCGGACCGCACGGCCGCCGACTTGAACCGCGATGTCAATACTGACGGCCAGGTACCGGGTGTGGCCGGACATGACCGTGAAACCGTGGTCGCCCGCGACGAGCACCTGAACGTTGGCACGGAGCGCCGCGAATCCGGCCACGTCCGGTTGCGCAAGCACACCTACGCGGACACGGAGACAGTGGAGGTGCCGGTGAGCCGGGAAGAAGTCGTCGTCGAGCGCGAGCCGGTCGATCCGTCCTCCCCCGAGGCCCTGCGTGACAACGGGGACGAGGACGTGGTGGTGACCACCCATGAGCAGGTCCCCGTGGTGGACAAGACCGCGACCGCCGAGAAGGTGACCGTGGACAAGAACACCGTCCGGGACACCGAGCGGGTCAGCGGGACCGTGCAGCGCGAAGGCGTCGAGGTGGACGGTGACGACACCACCGCCGGCCGGGATGGCCGCCGCGGCTGACCCCGCCCCCACACGTCACCCTCATATGCCAGCGGCGCCTGACCCATCACGGGTCAGGCGCCGCTGGCGTTGTTGAGTGATTAACGCTGTGGCGGGTGGAGTCAGTCGTCCTGGCCCTGCTCACGCTGGAGGATGTGCAGGAACTGCAGGGCCTCCTCGGCGGTGAGCACCGTGTGTGCGGAGAGCTCCAGGGCGGCGTCCTCCACCCGGCCGTCACGGACCAGGGCGGTCAGCTGGTCCCGCAGGTGGGGCGGCAGGTCGTCCGAGGACACGCGGACGGTGGTCTCATCCCGCACCACCTCGAGTTCGAACGGCCGGTCGGCCGGCAGGCTCTCCTCCAGCCAGTCCTCCGGGACCACGAGATCGGTGGCGTCAGCGATGTCCGCCGGGGGCACCCGGGTGCCGGAGTCCGCAGCGGCGGGCGAGGCGGCCGGCGTCGTGCCCTCGGCCGACGGCTTGGTCCACATCTGCGGGTAGGTGGCGAGGGCTTGGATGTCCATCATGGCTTCGAAGGTGCCGAGTCCGGTGGAGCGGCGGTAGGCGGTGACGGCCTCGGCGGTGCGGCCGGCGGCGATCAGCCGATAGACCTCGCGGTGCGCGGCCTGGTCCATCCGGTTCGAGGCGACCTTGGCGTTCTCGGAGCTGATGCGGCCGGCCAGGGACCCCCGCCGCGGGCGGTGACCTGATTTCTCGGAGGAGGTACCGGCAGAGGTGGACCCGGAGGCGGCACGGCGCGACAGCACCCAGGCGCCGCCACCGACGACGACGGCCACGACCACCAGGATCAACACCGGAACGAGGTATTCCATGATCCCAGTCTAGGGCGAGACCCTCAGGGTGCGTCGACGGTCCAGACCCGGTGACCCGGGGCCATCCGTCCGGGGTTCTGCGAGACGAACAGGACCACGCCCGGATAGGCCTCCAGCTCGGTCCGCAACAGGCGCAGGCCTTCGCCGTCCAGGTCTGCATCGATGCCGTCCAGGACCAGCAGCGGCGGGTTGTCCAGCAGGGCGCGGCCCAGCTTGAGCCGGGCCACCTGCGAGCCCGTCAGCGGCTGGCCCCCGTTCTTGAGCCGCGTGTCCTCGCCGCGGGGGAACGCCTCCAGGACGCGGTCCAGTCCCACCCGGGCGAAGGCCTCCCGGGTCTGCTCGTCCGTGGCCTGGGGATTGCGGTAGGTGATGGCCCGGGACACGGTGCCCCGCTCGAGCGGCACGCGCACGGAGGCGTGGCCGAGCAGCTTGCGCCGCTGGCGACCCGGCGCCCGGGTGTAGTCGTAGCCGTCCACGACCATCTCGAGGCCGGGGACCTCACCGCCCGGCTCCGCGGCCGTGTTCTGGCCGGCCAGGAGGTTCGCCAGGAACGGCTGGATCCGCCCCGGGTCGTGCGACTTGATCTGGATGACCTCGCCGGCGCCAGCCTGGAGCAGGGGGACGCGCTGGCCCTGGACCACCATGCGGCGGATTCGCAGCCCGTTGCGGCCGGTGTCCGAGCGCTCCCGCGCCACATCCTTCCAGTTCTCCTCACGGTCCTTCTCGGCCTTCCGGAGCACCTCGGCCTGGGCCAGCAACGGCGCCTGGATGCGGCGGGCGGCCTTGTAGTTCTGCCGGTATTCGACCACGCGGCCCAGGTCCCCCAGCGGGGTGGACATCACGCCCACCAGGGTCATGGCGGAGGCCACCCCGGCCGTGTCGATCATGCCGAGGGTGCCGAGCACCACCACGGCGGCGGTGGCCAGCGAGGCCGCCGTGATGGCGGAGGCACGGACCAGCCCCGTGATCCGGGCCCGGGACACGGCGGCGTTGACCACCTTGCCCGAGTCCCGGTCCAGGGCGTTGAGTTCGCGGTTGATGCCGCCGGCGGCCTGGATGGACTCCCCGGCGCGGACGGTGTCCGCGATGCGGGCGGACATCCGGCCACGACGCCGGCGCAGGTACCTCGCGCGGGTGAAGGTCGCCTTGGCCAGGGGCGGCACCGCCAGCCCGAGCAGCACGATGGGAATGCCGACGGCTAAGCCGACCTGCCAGTCGGAGATGGCCAGCACGGCGAGCACCACCACGATCAGCGGCAGCGAGGTCAACAGTGGCACCATGCCCTGCGAGACCCAGTTGCGCACGGAGGTCAGATCATTGGAGGCACGGGTGATGGTCACGCCCAGGGACGGGTTGCCGGAGCCGGCCAGCGTGGTGCCGATCAGCTTGCGGCGCAGTTCGTAGACGTAGTCCTGGCCGAGGTCCTCCCCCACCACGCGCTCTCCCCAGCGGGCGCCGAAGATGGACACCACGGTGATAGCCAGGAGGGACAGCTGCAGCCACGGAATGTAGGTGCCTGCCTCCGCCACGGCGGCCGGGTCCAGGGCGGATCCGTCCGGGGCCGTCCCGGCATTGAGTGCGGCATTGACCTGGGCGGGCATCCCCAGCAGGGAGTCCACCGTGAAGGACATGACCAGGGCCATGATCGCCTGGAAGATGCCGAGCAGGAACAGGATCACCAGGAGATAGCGCCGTCGCCCCGCCCAGACGGTCGGCATCCGCTCCCCCCGGCCGGTGGCCTCGGTCGTGCCCTCGTCCTCCTGGTCCGTGGCGGTACCGACAGCACTGCCGGTGGGATCCTCAAGGGGGCCGTCGGCAAGGGCCTCGGCAGTGGCGTCGGCCGACAGCCGGAACCGGCGCTGGGGGCGATCCGGGTTCAGGATGTCCTCCAGTCCTGCGGCAGCAAGGCGGTCGAGACGCTTGCCCTCGTGAGTTCGTAGGTGTCGATCACGGGCACCCCGAGGCAGGCCAGGACCTCGTTGGCCTCGGCGGTGGCCAGCGGCGATGAGGTCAGGACGCCCGAGACCGCGGCCACGTCCAGGCCCGCCTCCTGCAGTTCACGGACGCCGCCCACGGCACCGAGCGCGTCGCCGGCGGCGAAGACCACGCGGTCCACCACGGACTGGAAGAGCGGATCGCGCAGCAACCGGGCGGTCTCGCCCTGGTACACGCCGTCCGCGATCTCGACGATCACCACGTCGGTATCGGTCTCCGCGAGGGCATCCACCAGATTCACCGTCAGCGAGCGGACCTGCTCGAAGTCGAGCTTGAAGGTGGTGGGATACCCGAAGTCGGTGAAGTCCAGGACCTTGGCGGCGCCCCCGTCCACGTAGATCATCGGGTCGTTGCCGGCACCGGTGCCGGTGGACTTGCCGGCGGAGACCTTCAGGCCGGCGTTGGTCAGTCCGTTGACGAGGGTGGCCATGGCGGTGGACTTTCCGGAGTTCATCGAGGTGCCGAGCACCGCGACCACAGTCGGGCGGCCCGGCAGCGCGGCGCCCAGTTCCTCGGCGGGATCCCCGAGTGCCGGAACCGGGTTCAGCGAGTACGGGGCGAAGCGGGAGAGGTTGACGACCCCGGACGCGTCCGCGAGCAGGCCCAGTGGCTCGATCCTCGTCGGATCGTCCATGTCGGCATGCTGCACGGTGACCGTGCCGGCCACGCCGCCGGCGGCGACCAGGTGGCAGGGTTCCAGGGAGTCCGGCACGTGGGCCAGGAACTGGTCCGCGGCGTAGCGGTGGCCGTAGGCCAGCATGACGATCGCGCCGGGGAACAGGATGGCCTTGCGGGACTCGGGGGTCTCGACGCGCTTGTGGTTGAGGATCTCGCTGACGCGGGCCACGACCACGTCGCCGGCCTGCGGGGTGACGGTGGGGCCGGTGGCCAGGTGGAATGCGGAGCGGTCGGCGTCCAGGGCCTCACCCACGAACCGAGTGGTGTAGGTGGCCTGGATGCGGGTGGGCAGCTCGGCGCGCTGGTAGGTGGCGTCGGCGGTGTCGATGATCGACATGGCGCTGGTCCGGTTCGTGATCTCGATGGTCATGGCGGGCCTCTCCTGTGCTTCGGTGACCGTCCGGGGTGTTCCGCCGGCCTCAGGAACCATGGAACCAACACCCCATGAGGGGTCCATGAGTCCGGAATGAGAGCCTTCTCATCTGCTGCGCATGAACCAGCCCAGGATGGCCGCCACCACCGCGAGGGCCGCCGTCATGAGCACGGTCCCGGGCCAGCCGGCCCCCGCCAGGAACACCCCGCCGAGCCAGCCGAACAGGCTGGAGCCCGCGTAGTAGCCGAAGTTGTAGAGCGAGGCCGACTGCGCCCGGCCGGCCACCGCGGCCGCCCCCGCCCAGCCGGATGCCACCGCGTGAGCGGCGAAGAAACCGCCGGTGAAGACGATCGTGGCCGGCAGCACCACCCACAGGGAGGGGACCAGGGTGAGCAGCACCCCGACGATCATGGCCGCCGTGGACACCAGCAGCACGGGCCGGCGCCCGTGACGCCCGGCCAGTCGACCCGCCAGCGGCGAGGTCCAGGTCCCGGCCAGGTAGGCCACGAAGACCAGGGACACCACCCCGATGGGCAGGTTGAACGGGTCACCGGCCAGGTGGAATCCGAGGTAGTTGTACATCGCCACGAATCCGCCCATCAGCAGGAGTCCCTGGGCGTAGATGATCAGCAGGGCCGGGGACCGCAGGTTGCCCGCCAGAGCCCGGACCGCCTGCCGGAAGGTGGTGCGGTGCGGCGTGAAGCCCCGGGCGGACGGGGCCAGGAGCAGGAAGGCGATGGCGCAGGCCACGGACAGCACGGTAACGGCCAGCATGCCGAGCCGCCAGTCCGTCAGCTCTCCGATGGGCGCGGCCAGGAGGCGCCCGGCCAGCCCGCCGAGGCTCGTCCCGGAGATGTACGTCCCGGCCGCCAGCGCCGAGGAGGCGGCGCTGACCTCCTCGTTCAGGTAGGCCAGGGCCAGTGCCGGGACACCCCCGAGGGCGAACCCCTCGAGGAGGCGGAAGGCCAGGATGGCCTCCAGGTCCGGCACCGCGACGGCGGCCAGCGAGAAGGCACAGGCCGCCATGATGGCCCACCCCATGACCCGTTTCCGGCCGAAACGGTCACCGGCGTAGGACCACGGGATCACGCCGATGGCCAGTCCCAGCGTGGCCAGAGAGACCATGAGGGCGGCATCGGAGGCGGTGATGCCGAGGTCCCGGCTGATCAGCGGGAGCAGGCCCTGCGGGGAGTACAGCTGGGCAAAGGTCGCGACGCCGGCCAGGAACAGTCCCAGCAGCAGGCGGCGGTAGCCGGGGGTCCCGGGGATATGTCCGGACCACGGTCCTGGCGTGCCTGTCTCCACGGGCCCGACTCTAGCCCCGTGACCAGGCCCCTTGACCGTGCCGGCCGCGCGAGCTGGCCTAGGATTGACTCCCATGACGACTTCTGTGGATCTGAGCCAGTCCTTCAAGGCCTATGACGTGCGCGGCATCGTCGGGGAATCGATCACTGAGGGATCCGTCCGGGCCGTGGGCGCGGCCTTCGTGGACGTGCTGGGCCTGGCTGGCTCCCGGGTGCTGGTCGGCGGGGACATGCGACCGTCCTCGCCCGAGTTCGCCCGGGCCTTCGCGGACGGAGCCACCTCCCGCGGGGCGGACGTGGTGATGCTGGGGCTGATCTCCACGGACATGCTGTACTACGCCTGTGGTGTGGAGCAGGCCGCCGGGGTGGTCTTCACCGCCTCGCACAATCCTGCCGCCTACAACGGCATGAAGATGGCCAAGGCCGGCGCGGTCCCGGTGTCCTCGGACACCGGTTTGTACGAGATCCGTGATGTGGCCCAGCGCTACCTCGATGCCGGCGAGATCCCGGCGGTGGAGGCCGTCGGTGCCGTGACGGAGCAGGACATGCTCACCGGTTATGCCTCCTACCTGCGCTCCCTCGTGGACCTGTCCGGGATCCGGGATTTGAAGGTCGTGGTGGACGCCGGCAACGGGATGGCCGGCAAGACCACCCCCGCCGTCCTCGGCGACACCGTGCTGGAGGGCCTGCCGCTGCAGATCGAGCCGCTGTACTTCGAGCTGGACGGCACCTTCCCGAACCATCCGGCGAACCCGCTGGAGCCGGAGAACCTGCGTGATCTGCAGCGGGCGGTCCTGGCCCACGGCGCGGACCTCGGCCTGGCCTTCGACGGCGACGCCGACCGCTGCTTCGTGATCGACGAGAAGGGCGCCCCCGTCTCGCCCTCCGCCGTGACCGGATTGGTGGCCCGCCGCGAGATCGCCCGGGCCCAGGCCGGGGACACCGTCAACGGGGCCGTGCAGGCCCCGGAGCCCGAGCCGGTGATCATCCACAACCTCATCACCTCCCATGCCGTGCCCGAACTGGTCGCGGCCCAGGGGGGCCGCGCCGTGAAGACCCGGGTGGGTCATTCCTTCATCAAGGCCGTCATGGCCGCCGAGGGGGCCGTGTTCGGCGGGGAGCACTCCGCGCACTACTACTTCCGTGACTTCTACAATGCGGACACCGGGATGCTCGCGGCCATGCACGTGCTGGCCGCCCTCGGCACCCAGGAGTTGCCGCTGTCCGAGCTGGCCGCGGAGTACGACCCGTACACCGCCTCCGGTGAGATCAACTCCGAGGTCGAGGACAAGGCCGGTGCCGTGAGGCGCGTGCTCCAGGCCTTCGCCCCGTCACTGGCCGCCGACGCCACCGCAGCCGGCGAGGACTCGGTGTCCGCGGCCGTCGATGCCGAGGGCCTGGCCGGGACCGGGGTGCTCGTGGACCGCATGGACGGCACCACCGTGACCGCGGTCGACGGCAGCTGGTGGTTCAACCTGCGCCCGTCCAACACCGAGCCGTTCCTGCGCTACAACGGCGAAGCCCACGACGCCGGCACCATGGCCCGCATCCGCGACACCGTCCTCAACCTCGTCCGCCAGAACGCCTGAACGCCTGATCCGCTGTGTGGGCGGAGACCAGGACTACTCTCTGCCCTCAACGCGTTCGGGGTCCGAGGTGCGGGTGATCCGGACGCGTCCGACCCGGTGGCCGTCCATGTCCAGGACCTCCAGGCCGGCTCCCTCGGCCTCCACCCGGTCCCCCGCCTCGGGGACGCGCCCCAGCCGGGCCATGACGAAGCCGCCGACGGTCTCGTAGGAGCCGTCGTCCGGCAGGTCGACGCCGGTCTGCTGGGCCAGTTCCTGCAGGATGAGCCCGCCGTCCACCTCGGCATCCTCGCCCCGCTCCAGGGCGGTGTCCTCCGCCGCCAGGCTGTCATCGAACTCGTCGTAGATGTCCCCGACGAGTTCCTCCAGCAGGTCCTCCAGCGTGACGATCCCGTCGGTGCCCCCGTATTCGTCGATGACCAGGGCGATCTGGTTGCCGCTGGACCGCATGCAGCTCAGGGCATGCAACACGTCCACCGTGCCGGGCAGCACGGTGATCTCGCGGACGATCCCGGCCAACGTGGTCGACGGGTCCGGCACCCGCAACAGGTCGCGGATGTGGATGAAGCCCAAGACGTCATCCGAGTCCTCCCCGGTGATGGGATAGCGCGAGTTGGGCAGGTCCGCCAGCTGCCGCATGGCCTCGGCCACACTGATGTCCCCGGCCAGGAAGTTCACCTCGGGCCGAGGCCGCATCACCTCCACCACCGTGCGGTCAGCGGCGTCGAACACGGACTGCAGCACGTGCCGGTCCGTGTCCTCGAGCGCCTCCGACGTGCTCACCATCGATCGGATCTCCTCCGCGGAGACGGCCTCCTGATGGGCCTTCGGATCGCCACCAAGCAGGCGAACCACCAGGTTGGTCGAGAATGAGAGCAACCAGATGACCGGTCGCATCAAGATGGCGAAGGCGCCCAACGGCGGGGCGAGGACCTTCGTGAACCGGACGGCGTTCTGCATGGCCAGACGTTTCGGGACCAGCTCGCCGAAGACGAGGGAGAGGTAGGCGATGACCAGCGTCATGCCAATGAGTGCCGCCGTGCTGGCGGTCTGCTCCCCCAGCCCCCAGCCGGCCAGGACCGGCGCGATATCCGGCGCGATCGTCGAGGCGCCGTAGGCCGAGGAGAAGAAGCCGGCCACGGTCACGCCGATCTGCACGGCGGACAGGAACAGGTTGGGGTCCCGGACCAGGGCCGCTGTCTTGGCTCCGCGCGGTCCGCTGTCCTCGATCGCCTGGACCTGGGATTGCCGCAGGTTGACGATGGCCATCTCCGTACCGGCGAAAACGCCGCCGATCAGTACGAAGGCCAGCACCAGAACGAGGTTCAGCAGGGTGTCTAAATCCATGACTCCACGTTATCGCCCCCGCTGGATGGTCTACCCGTTCAGAGCCAGGACGAAGGGCAGCACCCCACTGGCTCCGGCGCCACGCAGCACGCGGCCGGCCTCGGTCAGCGTCCAGCGGCTGTCCGTGCGATCGTCGATCAGGAGCACCGGGCCGTGCCGTCCGGCCTCCCTGGCCGAGGCCAACTGGGAGGCCAGCTCCTCGGGGACGGAGAACATCCCCCAGACCGAGGCCAGCCGGAAGGCGCTGTTGCCCCCGGACTCCCCGCGGGGCCCTCCGTCCACGAGGTCGAGGGATCCCAGGTACGGCAGGCGGCCGATCCGGGCGATGCCCTCGGCGAAGGACCCCACCAGCTGAGGACGGGAGCGGGACGGCACCGAGACCACCGCGATGGGCCGTTCCGCCCACTCCCAGGACGCCAGGACCTGGACGGCTCCCTGCAGCAGGTCCTGCTCCACGGGGGCATCCTGGACACCCCCCTCCGTGACCGTGAACAGGGTGCGCAGCCGTCCGCCCCAGCCCAGATCAGTCAGCCGGGCCACGGCCCGCCCCTCGGCCGCCTGGGACTCCTCCGGGATGCGGCCCTTCAGCGGCACCCCCAGCCGGTCCATGCCGCTGGGCCAGCTCCGGCGCGGCTCGATGGCCACCCCCACCCGGCCCAGCGCCTTCGAGGCACTGCCCTTGGCCGTCTCGTCGATGCCCGTGGGGAACCACGGGCCGGCGCAGTTGTCACACCGGCCGCAGGGCGCCGCCTCAGGGTCATCCAGGACGTGCGAGAGGAACTCCATGCGGCATCCGGACGTGTTCTCGTAGTCCAGCATGAGCTTCTCCTCGGCCAGCCGGGCCTGGGCCACCCGGCCGTAGCGTTCACCGTCATACGTCCACGGCTGCGCGGTCCGCTGCCAGCCGCCCTGGGTGCGTTCGACGGCCCCGTCCACGGCCAGGACCTTGAGCAGCAGCTCCAGGGGCGTGCGCTTCAGGTCCACCCGGGTCTCCAGGGCGGGGACGGACAGCGGTTTCCCCGCGGCCTCCAGCTCTCCCAGTACGGCCCGGGCCCGGTGCTCGTCCGGCATGGACGTGGTGGCGAAGTAGCGCCAGATCTCGCGGTCCTCGGTGCCGGGCAGGAGCAGCACGTCGGCGTGTTCCGTGGCACGGCCGGCGCGGCCGACCTGCTGGTAGTAGGCCACCGGGGAGCTGGGTGCGCCGAGGTGGACCACGAAGCCCAGGTCGGGCTTGTCGAAGCCCATGCCCAGGGCCGAGGTGGCGACCAGGGCCTTGACCCGGTTGTCCTTCAGGGCCTGCTCCAGTTCGGCCCGCTGTTCCGGGTCGGTTCGCCCGGTGTACGACACCACCTCATGGCCGGCGTCCCGCAGGGCACGCGCGGTGTCCTCGGCGGCCGAGACGGTGAGCGAGTAGACGATCCCCGACCCGGGCAGCGAGGCCAGGTGGGTCAGCAGCCAGGCGAGCCGGCTGGCCGGACTCGGCATGCGCAACACCCCGAGCCGCAGGGAGGAACGGGCCAGCGGGCCGCGCAGGACGAAGACCTCCCCTGAACCGTCTGCGCCGGCCACGCCCAATTGCTCGGCGACGTCCTGGACCACGCGCTCATTGGCCGTGGCCGTGGTGGCCAGCACCGGGACGCGGCGGTCTCCGGCACCGGGCAGCTGGGCGATGAGGTCCCGGATCCGCCGGTAGTCGGGACGGAAGTCATGGCCCCAGTCCGAGATGCAGTGCGCCTCATCCACCACCAGCATCCCGGTCCGGCGGATGAGGTCCGGCAATTGCACGTCCCGGAACTGCGGGTTGTTGAGCCGCTCGGGGGACACCAGCAGCACGTCCACCGTGTCTGCCGCGAGCCGCTCCCGGATCTGGTCCCATTCGGTGGCGTTCGCGGAGTTGATGGCCTCGGCGCGCACCCCGGCCCGGGCCGCAGCCGAGACCTGGTCCCGCATCAGCGCCAGCAGCGGGGAGACGATCAGGGTCGGGCCCGCACCCCGTGCACGCAGCAGCAGGGAGGCCACGAAGTACACCGCGGACTTGCCCCAGCCGGTGCGCTGGACCACCAGGGCCCGGCGCCGATCCGCCACCAGGGCCTCGATCGCCTCGAACTGACCGGGGTGGAAGTCCGCGTCCTCGCGTCCGACCAGCCGGCACAGGACCTCACGGGCCTCAGCCCGCAGAGCCTCCCGCGCCGTCGAGGTCTCGCCAGGGAAGTCACCGTCGTTGTCGTTGTGCGCCATGCCGCCAGTATTCCAGCCGGGAAGGACACCCCAGCGCCCGGTGCGCCGAACGGTGGAGGAGGGCGCCGCCGTCGTGACCTGTGGAGGAGGCGACCGGCGTGGCCCGGCTCGGTTAAACGCCACCGCCCGGCACCGAATCGGTACCGGGCGGCGGCGTAGCCAACGGAGTCAGCGTGATCAGCCGTTGACGCGCTGCTTCAGGCCGTCCAGCTGGCCGGCGATCGAGGCCGGCAGGGAGGCACCGAAGCGGGAGAACCATTCCTCGATGGAGGCGACCTCGTCCTGCCATTCCCCGGTGTCCACCCGGAGGGCGTCCTCGAGGTCGGCGGTGGACAGGTCCAGGCCCGTGAGGTCCAGAGCGTCTGGGGTGGGGACGTAGCCGATCGGGGTCTCGGTGGCGTCCGCCGTGCCCTCGAGGCGTCCCACGACCCACTTCAGCACGCGGGAGTTCTCCCCGAAGCCGGGCCAGGCGAAGCCGCCGTCCCGGTTGCGGCGGAACCAGTTGACGAGGTAGATCCGCGGCAGCTTGGACTGGTCCACCTCACCGGAGACCTTGACCCAGTGCTCCAGGTAGTCGCCGGCGTCGTAGCCGATGAAGGGCAGCATGGCCATCGGGTCGCGGCGGACCACGCCCACGGCCCCCACGGCGGCGGCGGTGGTCTCGGAGGAGAGGGTGGCGCCCTTGAAGATGCCGTCCTCCCAGTCGAAGGACTCGGTCACCAGCGGGATGGTCGTCTTGCGGCGGCCCCCGAAGAGGATGGCGTCCAGCTTGACCCCGTTGGGCTCGTGGTACTCGTCCGCCAGCATCTCCGTCTGGTCGATCGGGGTGCAGAACCGTGAGTTCGGATGGGCGGCCGGCGTGCCGGACTCGGGAGTCCAGTCGTTGCCGCGCCAGTCGGTCAGATGAGCCGGGACCTCGTCCGTCATGCCCTCCCACCACACGCCGCCGTCATCGGTGAGGGCCACGTTGGTGAAGATCGAGTTGCCCTTTGATATCGCCTTCATGGCGTTCGGGTTGGTGGACCACCCGGTGCCGGGGGCCACGCCGAAGTAGCCGGCCTCCGGGTTGACCACCCGGAACTCGCCGTCCTTGCCGGGGCGGATCCAGGTGATGTCATCACCCAGGGTCTCCGCCTTCCAGCCCTCGATGGTCGGGTCGATCAGCGCGAGGTTCGTCTTGCCGCAGGCCGAGGGGAAGGCGCCGGAGATCGTGTAGGACTTGCCCTCCGGGTTGGTCAGCTTGAGGATCAGCATGTGCTCGGCCAGCCAGCCCTCGTCCCGGGCCATCACCGAGGCGATGCGCAGCGCGTAGCACTTCTTGCCCAGCAGGGCGTTGCCGCCGTAGCCGGAGCCGTAGGACCAGATGGAGCGCTCCTCGGGGAAGTGCACGATCCACTTGGTCTCGTTGCAGGGCCACGCCACATCGGCATCGCCCTCTTCGAGCGGGGCGCCGACGGAGTGCAGGGCCGGGACGAAGAACGCCTCGGTCTCCTCCATCTTCTTCAGCACGTCCGTCCCGATGCGGGCCATGATGCGCATGGAGTTCACCACGTAGGCGGAGTCCGTGATCTCGACGCCGAACTTCGGGTCATCGGCCTCGAGGTGGCCCATCACGAAGGGGATCACGTACATCGTGCGGCCGTGCATGGATCCGGCGAAGGTGTCCTTGAGGATGCCCTTCATCTCGGCCGGGTCTTTCCAGTTGTTGGTGAAGCCGGCGTCCTCCTCCTTCTCGGAGCAGATGAACGTCCGGTCCTCGACGCGCGCCACATCGGCGGGGTCGGAGAAGGCGGCGTAGGAGTTCGGGAACTTGTCCTCGGAGAGCTTGACGAAGGTGCCCGCCTCGACCAGTTCGCCGGCCAGGCGGTCGTACTCCTCCTGGGAGCCGTCCACCCAATACACGGAGTCGGGCTCCGTGAGCTCGGCAACCTCCTTCACCCAGTCGAGAAGCTTGCCGTAACTGGTCGGCGCTTCCGCCACAGCGCGATCTGCGAACGCGAGTGAGGAGTTTTTGGCCATGGGGGTCCTCCATTGGGTTGCGGGTGCATTCCGGTTGGGCACAAGGGAATGCGGCCGTCAGCGGCCGGCACTCCATTGTGCGTACACCGTCTCCACCAGTCATTCTACCCACGGAGATTTCGCAGACGTTTCGGTGACGCCACCTGACATCCACGCACCCGGCCCGGCGGACGACGGCGGCGCACGCGGCCCGCGCGCCCGGCCCCGGCCGGAAACCAGGATTTGGTGAACGGCCACCGGGCCGGTATAGTCTTTCAAGGCCGATCGCGGTCGATGCGCCCTTAGCTCAGCTGGATAGAGCGTCTGTCTACGGAACAGAAGGTCAGGGGTTCGAATCCCTTAGGGCGCACCACATCCGCTGGACCTGTCAGACCAGCTCAACCCGGATCCACTGCGGATCCGGGTTTTTTGTTGTGCGGCCCGGCCCCAGATCAGGGACGGGGCACCACGAAGTGGGTCATCCGCGCGTCGCGCCCGTCCAGTGACGCCCACTCCCCCGGGACCTTGAAGACCTGCAGGCCCAACGTGGGATAGCGCTCCGCCATGGAGACCACGGCCTCCTCGTCCGAGTCCACGGAGGCGATCCGCATGCCCAGGTCCTGCACCCACGGCATGTGCCCGACGACCATCAGGGTCCGCACCCGCTCCTCGGTCTCATTGATCACGGCCAGGGCACGGGTAGCGTCCGCCTCGTAGAGACGGGAGTCCAGGTAGGGGGTCGGCGCCTTCTCCCCCAGCTCGCTGCAGACCCAGGTGCAGGTCTGGCGGGTGCGCACGGCATCGGAGCACAGGATCATGTCCGGGTACAGCCCCTGCTCCACCAGCCATCGACCGGCGGCGGGCGCCTCGCGATTGCCGCGGCCGCCCAGGGGGCGGTCGTGATCGTTCACGCCGTCCGGCCAGTCCGACTTGGCATGGCGCAGGAGGATCAGTGTCTTGTCACCGGAGGTGTCGATGCGGTCGGGTGTCGCGGCGTCGGCTGGCATACGGCCAGCCTACGTGCCCGCCACGGCTCAGATGCTGTATTCGGGGGCCGCCCAGACGACCACTTCGGGGTGCTCGTAGAAGCGGTAGCCCTGCCCGCGCACGGTCCGGACCGTGCCGGAGAGCCGGCCCAGCTTGGAGCGCAGCCGGCGGATATGGACGTCGATGGTGCGCTCGTTCGGCACCTCGTCCGAGTTCCTCCACAGGGACTCGAGCAACTCGTCCCGGCCGACGGTGCGGCCACCGTTCTCCACGAGGTAGTTGAGCAGCTCGAACTCCTTGTAGGTGAGGTTCAGGCCCTCACCGTCCAGCTGTACCTCGCGGCGGGCGAGATCGATCAGGACGCCCGGCTGGCGGGTCGAGACCGGGGCCGGGGCCTGGAGCAGGTCCGGGCGGGTGCCCTGCTGAATGGTCGGATCCCCGAGGACCTGGCGGACGACCTCGAGGTCGGAGCCGGGAGCGCCTGCCGGGGCGATCGCCACGGCCGCGGCGGACTGGGAGCCCGGCACCAGGGATTCGACATAGTGGCGCAACTCGTTGGCCAGCCGGGTCAGCGAGGTCCCGGCGGCCGAGGCGGCCGATTCGTCCATACCCACGTAGATGACGAAGCCACGGGCCTCGGTCTCAGTGGCCACAGCCTGAGGACCCGGGATGCCATTGGGGGCCAGGACCGGCATCGGCGCCGTCTGGGGTGCCTGCTGCTCGGCCTCCCCGGCGGGCTCCACGACATTCTCGACCGAGTGGAGCTGCCGGCTGGCCGGCGTCCCATAGGTGCCGCCGTGCTCACGGTAGCTGCGGACCCGTGCCGCACGACGCTGGGCGTTGCGGACCGAGATGTGGACGTATCCCTGGGGACTGGTTGTCATGTCGATGAATCCTTGCGTCAGTGTCCTGTTCGGCGTGAGGGCTGCGAGTCAGGCCGGATCACGGCCGTTCCCCGCTGCAGACACTCCGGACAGGAGCCGGCCCGGCCAGACCGCCGGCACCATCGCCGAACAATCGTCGCCCCCGAGGGGACCGCCGAGTCGCGGAAGTTCATGTGACAACACTCGGTCGTCACATTCGTTCCTTGCAAGTAACAATGGGACGGGCGTCTCACTATGTGAGACAAATGCGTCGATTCGTGAGCAAGCTCACACCAATTCCCGGTTGTGAAACACCCATTCCGGCACTTTCGGGGCAACTTACTGCGAATCTTCCGGGTTCGTAGTTTTGTTACTGCGCCGGTGACCGCCTCGAGCTACTCCGCCAGGCCGTAGAGGCGGTCTCCGGCATCGCCCAGTCCGGGGACGATGTAGGACTGCTCGTCCAGCCGCTCGTCGATCGCGGCCAGGTAGATGTCCACCTCCACGTCCGCCAGCTCGCGCTCCAACCGGGAGATCCCCTCCGGAGCGCCCAGCAGGCAGATGCAGGTCACCCGCTGCGCATTGCGGGCGTACATGAACCGCACCGCCTCCACCAGGGTGCCCCCGGTGGCCAGCATGGGGTCCAGCAGGAAGACGTGGCGGTTCGTCAGGTCCGCCGGCAGCCGTTCCGCGTAGGTGACGATGTCCAGGGTCTCCTCGTTCCGGGCCATGCCCAGGAACCCGACCTCGGCCGAGGGCGCCATCCGCACCATGCCCTCGAGCATGCCCAGCCCGGCCCTCAGGATGGGCACCACCAACGGGGTCGGCTTGGCCAGCGCGACGCCGGTCATCCTCGCCACCGGCGTCTCGATCTCCACGGGCTCGACCCTCACGTCCCGGGTGGCCTCATAGGCCAACAGCATGACGAGCTCCTCGGTGAGTTGCCGGAAGATCATCGACGGTGTCTCCTTCTTGCGGAGAACGGTCAATTTGTGGCTGACGAGCGGATGTTCCACGAGCTGTACGCGCATGGGCACAACCCTACCGGGCGCACGGGTTCCGCTACCGGCCGCCGGGCCGCCGATCCGGCACGGGACGACCACGGGAAGGCTAGGGTCGGCCCATGAAGACCTCGCACCACGAGTGGATGGGTGCTGCCCTGGACCAGGCCCGTGCCGCACTGGAGACCTCCGACGTGCCGATCGGCGCCGTCGTCGTGGGCCCGGACGGGACCATTTTGGGCATCGGACGCAACGAGCGCGAGGCGACCGGGGATCCCACCGCCCACGCCGAGGTGCTCGCGCTGCGTGAGGCCGCGTCCGCGCGTCGTGAAGCAGGCGATGGGGACGGCTGGAGATTGGCCGACTGCACGCTGGTGGTCACGTTGGAACCGTGCGCCATGTGCGCCGGGGCCCTGGTGCTGGCGCGCATCCCGCGCCTGGTGTTCGGCGCCTGGGACCCCAAGGCGGGCGCGTGCGGGTCCGTGTTCGACGTGGTGCGCGAACCGAGGCTGAACCACTGGGTCGAGGTGCATTCCGGCGTCCGCGGGGACGAGTGCGCGGGGCTGCTGACGGAGTTCTTCCGGGAGCACCGGCGCCGTTGACCGCGCTCCGGGGCGGGAGGACAATCGTCCCAGCGCCGGACATTCGGCCCGGCCGCGAGCCGAAGGCACTCCCGTGACTGGAGTTTCCCGATCCCAGGACCTCCTGCAGCGCCTTGCCGCCACCGTTTCCGGTGAGGTCACTGGCCCGGGCAGTGCCGGCTATGACGCGGGCCGGTCGGTGTGGAACGCGATGATCGACCGCAGTCCCCTCGCCGTGGTGCGGGCACGCGATCTGGGCGATGTGACCCCGGTGGTGGCCTGCGCCGTGCAGGAAGGGGTGCCCTTGGCCGTGCGCGGCGGGGGGCACGGGGTGGCCGGCAACGGCACCGTTGACGGCGGGATCGTGTTGGACCTCGGCTCCCTTCGGTCTGTGCAGGTGGACGCGGCGTCCGCCACCGTGACTGTGGCCCCCGGCGCCACCCTGGCCGAGGTGGACGCGGCCACCGCACTCCACGGCCTCGCGGTGCCCGTCGGGGTGGTATCGGCCACTGGCATGGCGGGGCTGACCCTGGGCGGCGGCTTCGGCTGGCTCACCCGGGCCCACGGACTGACCGTGGACAGCCTGCTCGCGGCCGAGGTGGTCACCGCCTCCGGCACCACGGTCCGGGCCACGTCCCAGGAGAACCCGGACCTGCTCTGGGCCCTGAAGGGTGGCGGCGGCAATTTCGGGGTGGTCACCTCCTTCACCTTCGCCGCGCACCCACTGCCGGCCAGGGTGTTCTGCGGCAACCTGGTCTACACCCGGCCGCACTGGGAGCGGGCGCTGCACGCCCTCGCCGCCTGGACGGAGGATCTCCCCGACGAGATGACCAGCATTGTCACCGCCCTCACTCCCCCGCCTGGGTGGGCCATGGGCACCGAACCACTGCTCGTGGTGGGATTTGCCTGGGCCGGCACCGACCAGGCTGCCGGGGAGGCCTGCCTCGCGACCCTCACCGACCAGGCGCCGCCCGATGACCGGGAGGTGGGGCCCACCGAGTGGACCGCCTGGCAGTCCGCGATGGACGGGCTCTTCCCTCGGGGCGTGCGCGCCTATTGGAAGAACACCGGCTTCGCCCATCTCGATGACGACGTCATCGGCATCCTGTGCACCCGGGCCGCCGAACAGACCTGGCAGGGCACCGCCTTCGACGTCCACCACATGGGTGGGGCCTTCGCCCGGGTGCGGGCCGACGCCACGGCCTTCCCGGACCGCGCATCTAGCTTCTGGCTCAATGTCTACGGATTCTGGGGGGATCCGGAGGAAGACGAAAGGAACATCGCCTTCGTCCGCGGGCTGGCCCGGGACATGGAACCTCATTCCACCGGTGCGCAGTACGTGAATTTCATGGGCCGTGAGGCGGCCGGAGCCCGCGCCGCGGATCCATGGTCTGCGGCGATGCAGGTCTACGGGGAGTCGACGCTGCGCCGGCTGGCGGCGGTGAAGCACCGGTTCGACCCGGACAACGTTTTCCGGCTCAACCACAACATCCCCCCGATGGCGCCGGAGTCCTGATTCTCAGGACCGGCGCGGGGCTGGTTTGGGGTGCGGTTGCCCCCTCCGGTACAGTGGTGCGGTCTGGTGACGTGTCCGAGCGGCCGAAGGTGCAACACTCGAAATGTTGTGTAGGTTCACCCCTACCGTGGGTTCAAATCCCACCGTCACCGCCAGTTGAGATGGCCTCCACGGCCCGGGATCCCCGGGAGGTGGAGGCCTTCTCGCATATCGGCCCGAGGCGGAACACGAGGAACAAATCAAGGCCCCCCGGTGCTATGCCAGTGGTGCACACGGCAGACCACCCCGTCGAAAGGCAGCGCAGATGACCGGAACCTCCGAGACGACCCATGCCCCCACGGCGGCCGAGATCAATCTCTGGCGTGAGGACTTCCCGCTGCTGGCCACCGACGTGAACGGCCATCCGCTGGCCTACCTGGACTCAGGCGCCACGTCACAGAAGCCGCGAGCCGTGCTGGATGCCGAGCGGCACTACTACGAGAACCTCAACGCCGCAGTTCACCGCGGCGCCCATACGCTGGCGGCCGAGGCGACCGTGCTCTTCGAGGACGCCCGGGCCACCGTGGCGGACTTCGTGGGCGCCGAGGAGGACGAGATCGTCTGGACCTCCAACGCCACCGAGGCGCTGAACCTGGTGGCCTATGCGTTCTCCAACGCCAGCGCGGGCCGCGGTGGCGCTGCTGCCGAAGGCTTCCGGCTGGGCGCCGGGGACGAGATCGTGGTGACGGAGATGGAGCACCACGCCAACCTCATCCCCTGGCAGGAGCTCGCCTTCCGCACCGGCGCCACGCTGCGCTACATCCCCGTGGGCGACGACGGTGCCCTGAGGATGGAGGCCGCGGACGAGGTCATCACCCCACGCACCCGACTGCTGGCCTTCACCCACGTCTCCAACGTCCTGGGGCTCATCAATCCGGTCGAGGAGCTCGTGGCCCGGGCCCGAGCCGTCGGAGCGTTCGTGGTGCTGGACGCCTGCCAGTCCGTCCCGCACCTGCCCGTGGACCTGAAGGCACTCGACGTGGACTTCGCCGCGTTCTCCGGCCACAAGATGCTGGCCCCCACGGGCATCGGCGCGCTCTACGGGCGCCGAGAGCTGCTGGCGGCCATGCCCCCGTTCCTCACGGGCGGCTCCATGATCACCACGGTCACCATGGAGGCCGCCGAGTACCTGCCGCCCCCGCAGCGCTTCGAGGCCGGCACCCAGAAGGTCTCGCAGGCCGTCGCCCTGGCCGCCGCCGTGGAGTACCTGAAGGGCATCGGCATGGACCGCATCGCCGCCCACGAGGACGAGCTCGGCGCCCGCCTGCTGGCCGGGCTCGCCGAGATCCCCGGCGTGACGGTGCTGGGCGGATCCGCTCCCGGACCGCGCGTGGGCGCGGCCAGCTTCGACCTCGCCGGGGTGCACGCCCACGACGTCGGCCAGTTCCTGGACGATCAGGGCATCGCCATCCGCGTGGGCCACCATTGCGCCCAACCCCTGCACCGGCGCCTCGGGGTCACGGCCTCCACCCGTGCCAGCACCTACCTCTACAACACCACCGAGGAGGTGGACCGCTTCCTGGAGGGGGTGGCCGCCACCGCGAACTTCTTTGGAGTGAAGGCGTGAGCTCGTCCGAACTGCAGAACCTGTACCAGCAGGTCATCCTCGACTACTCGAAGAACCCCTACGGCGTCGGCCTGCTGGGCGGTGCGGCCGGGCAGTCGCACCAGCTCAATCCGACCTGCGGCGATGAGATCACCCTCGAGGTGCACCTGAGCGGCGAGGGTGCCGACCGCGTGGTCGAGCGGATCCGCTGGGAGGGCCACGGCTGCGCGATCTCGCAGGCCTCGGCCTCGCTGCTGACCGAGCTCGCCGAAGGACTGACGGTGGAGGACCTGCGCACCCGCATCGATGCCTTCCGCACTGCCATGCAGTCCCGCGGCAAGATCGCCCCGGACGAGGAACTGCTCGGCGACGCCGTGGCCCTCGGCGGGGTGTCCCGCTACGTGGCCCGGGTGAAGTGCGCGATGCTCGGCTGGGTCGCCGCCGAGCACGCCCTCGTGGAGGCCGAAGTCCGCTAGTTCTTGCGGTAGTTCTCCCGGGCGAAGGCGGAGTACGGGGCCGGCTCCACGGTGGCCCGGATCCGCACCTGGCGGTGGTTCTCCACCGAGGGCTTGGCCGAGGGCGTCGTCTCGCCCCACACCACGGTGACCTCGGTGCCGGGAGTCGCCACGTCGTCGTCGAGGCTCGCCAGCGAGACGAACGCGTGCTCGTTGGTGAGGTAGCCGGCGTCGTGCGAGATCCCGACGTCCCGGCCGTCCACCAGGACCCGGTCCACCTGGTATTGGCCGTAACGCGCCTTGGGCAGGTCGATGTACTTCGCCGGAACCCCCGGCTCGAACTGCGTCTGGATGGCGGCGGCGACATCCTCCGGCCTCCAGACCAGGGTGACCTTCTGGCGCTTCGGCTCGGCCGCGTGGCGCTCCAGGGCGGCCCGGCCGATGAACTCGTGGTCGAAGGACACGCTCCGTCCATAACCGAGGTCGTACGGCGTCAGGTAGTAGTCCTCCACCGACGCGGAGTCTAAGCTGCCCGCCAGGGAACCGGCCCGGCTGGCCGGCAACCACTCGCGGTAGGCCTCAGTGCCCTCGCCGCTGAAGATCGCCGGGAACGGGGAGGGCACCCAGGCGGACTCCAGGTTGGAGGAGGAGTAGGCCTTCGAGCCGACCTGCACCAGGTCCAGCCCTTCCCCGGCGGCCAGCAAGGCGGCCCGGACCCGCTCACCGTCGGCCCACGGACCGAAGAGCTCGAAGCCCGGCTGTCCCGCCATGCCATGACGCAACGAGCGGACCTGGACGCCGTCGATCTCGAAGGTGGCCATGCCGAAGAACCTGGTCTCCGGGACCGCGGCACCCGTGGCCTTCTCCATGAGTTCGAGGGCTCGGGGGCCCTGGACCTCGAAGCGGTACTGCTTCGGATCGCCCTGGCGCACGGCGGAGCTGGCATCACGCTCGAAGGTGACGTCATAGTCCCCGGTCTCCCCGTGGTACTGCACCCAGTCCAAGACCATGTGCCAGCCGACCAGGTCGAAGGACTCCTCCTCCAGGTAGAACAGGATGGCGTCGCCGATCAGGTAGCCCTCATGGTTGACGGCGATGAACTGCTTGGCCTTGTCCGGGGCGAACTTCGCGAAGCTGTTGACACCCACGTCGGAGAGCAGCCTCAGTGCATCCGGGCCGGTGATGAACAGGTCGGTCATGTGGTGAGACTGGTCCAGCAGCGCCACCGAGGTGCGCCAGGACTGCTGCTCCGAGCGCCAGTTCGTGAACTCCGGTTGCACGGGGAAGACGGTGGGCTTCGACGGGGCATGGCGCAGGTACTCGACGGGCGAGCCGGCGCGGGCGATGGCCGCAGCCAGGGATTCGGGATGCTGGGACATGAGGGACTCCTCGGTGGACGTCGGTACTCGGGTGGCGATGTCACCGTCAGCCTACGTATAGTTCTGTGCGGTGAGCATAAGAATTGCTTATCCATAGATCTCGCAGATTGAGTCGCCGAGCCATGGACCTGAACCTCCTGCGGACCTTCGTGGCCGTGTACGAATCGCGGAGCCTCACCTCGGCCGCAGCCCGGCTCTACGTCACCCAGCCCGCCGTGAGCCAGGCCCTGACGCGCATGCGACGCCAGTGGGATGATCCGCTGTTCCACCGGGTGGGCCGGACCATGGAGCCCACCGCGGCGGCCCAGTCGATCTACCCCTCGTTCCGTGACGCCCTGATGACCATCGACCGGGCCCTGGACGCGGTCCACTCCTTCGACCCGGCGACCTCGGACCGCCGCTTCACCGTGGCCATGTCCGAGTTGGGCGAGATCGGCTATTTCCCGGCGCTGTTCGCCGCCGTCCGTTCCGCTGCTCCGGGCATCGGCATCGATGTGGTCCCGCTGGACCTGGATCTGCTTCCCGACTGGCTGGCCCGGGGCACGGTGGACCTGGCCGTCACGTCCCTGCCGATCTCCGGGGCCTTCGAACATCAGGTGCTGAAATCAGAGCGCTACGCCGTGCTCATGGGCCAGCGCCATCCGCTGACGGCAGACGGCACCGACGGGAAGACTCCGGCCCTGACCATGGACGACTACCTCCGCGCCGATCATGCCGTGGTGGCCGGGGATTCCGGCCGGCCGGCCCTGGACGCGGCGCTCCGACGGCTGGGCGCACCGATCCATCCGGCGGTCTCCCTGCGTCATTTCGCCTCGCTGCCACCGTTGCTGTCCGCGCCGAACCCGCTGATCGCCACCGTCCCGGCATCGATCGCCCGCGGTTGGGCGGAGACCTGGCCCCTGGTCCTGCGAGACCTGCCCTTCGAGCTGCCGGGAGTCGAGATCTCGCTGCTGAAGCGGACCACCAGCCAGCACACCGCGGCCCTCGACTGGTTCCACGGCACCGTGCTGCGGGCCCTGCGCGGAGACCCCGGCGAGTTCTCCTCCATCGGTGCACGGAATCCCCTCGGACCGGGTCCTGACAGGATGGTCCCATGAGCGTGAAGGTCCTGGCCATCGGCAAGAAACACGAATCCTGGGTGTCCGAGGGCATCGACCGCTACGTCAAACGACTCAAGAAACCCTTCGATGTCACCTGGCAGCTGCTTCCCCACTCCTCCCGCGAGGGTGACGCGGCCCGCGAGGAGGAGTCGACCCGCATCCTGGCCAAGGTCGGCGAGCGCGATCACCTGGTGCTGCTCGACGAACGAGGCACCAACTTCGACTCCCCCGGCCTGTCCCGCCACCTCCAGGGCCGGTTCGACGCCGGACAGACCGTCATCCTCGTCATCGGCGGCGCCTACGGTGTGGACGGCTCCGTGCATTCACGCGCCAACACGGTCTGGTCACTGTCCCAGCTCGTCTTCCCCCACCAGCTCGTCCGCCTGGTCGTGGCCGAACAGCTCTACCGCGCCCAGGAGATCGCCGGCGGCCGGCCATACCACCACGTGTAGACCACCGCCGGCTTCTCACTAGGACGTCCGGGTCCCGGCGTAGCATGGCCGCGATGGCCCGAGACTCCCGACCCGTCGGCGCAGAACCTGCTGCGGACGAGGTGCTTGCCCGCTTCACCCCTGCCACCCGCGAGTGGTTCGAGGGGGCCTTCGCCGCGCCGACCACCGCGCAGCTCGGCGCCTGGGACGCCATCTCCTCCGGCCGGCATGCGCTGGTCGTCGCGCCCACCGGCTCGGGCAAGACGCTCTCGGCCTTCCTCTGGGCCCTCGACGGGTTCCTGCGCGCTCCCTCGGCCACGAGCGTCCAGCACAGCGAGAAGAAGGCCAAGAACCAGACCCGCGTCCTCTACATCTCCCCGCTCAAGGCCCTGGGCGTGGACGTCGAGCGCAACCTGCGGGCGCCTCTCATCGGCATCACCCAGACGGCCAAGCGCCTCGGCGAGGCCGCCCCGGACGTCCGCGTGGGCGTGCGGTCCGGGGATACCCCTGCCCGCGAGCGCCGGCAGCTGGCCAGCCATCCCCCGGACATCCTCATCACCACCCCGGAATCCCTCTACCTCATGCTGACCTCACAGGCCCGGTCCACGCTGGCCGGAGTGGAGACGGTCATCGTGGACGAGGTCCATGCCGTGGCCGGGACCAAACGCGGCGCCCACCTCGCGGTCTCCCTCGAACGGCTCGACACGCTCCTGGCGAAGCCGGCCCAACGCATCGGGCTCTCGGCCACGGTGGAGCCGAAGGAGGAGGTCGCCCGCTTCCTCGGCGGCATCCAACCGGTCCGGATCGTGGCCCCGGCCTCCACCAAGTCCTGGAACGTGCACGTCACCGTCCCGGTTCCGGACATGACCGAGCTGCCCTCGGCCTCCTCCGCCCACGACGTGGGGCCCGGTTCCGGGCTGCAGACGAACGCCTCGATCTGGCCCCACGTGGAGGAGCGGATCGTCGACCTGGTCGAGACGAACCGCTCCACCATCGTCTTCGCCAACTCCCGCCGGCTCGCCGAGCGGCTCACCGGCCGTCTCAACGAGATCTGGGAGGAACGCCAGGTCGCGGACCCACCCCCAGACTTGCCCCAGGAGGTGCCCGACGCCGGCCGGTCCGGTCCTCCTGCCCAGCTGATGGGCGGCGCGGGCCAGTCCGCCGGCCATGCCTCGCAGGGAACCGGCACCGAGTTCGCCCGCGCGCACCACGGTTCGGTCTCCAAGGAACAACGCGCCCTCATCGAGGACGCGCTCAAGTCCGGCCAATTGCGCTGCGTGGTCGCGACCAGTTCGCTGGAGCTCGGCATCGACATGGGCGCGGTGGACCTCGTCATCCAGGTCGAGTCACCGCCCTCGGTGGCCTCCGGCCTGCAGCGCGTGGGCCGGGCCGGCCACCAGGTCGGTGAGACCTCCACCGGCTGGTTCTTCCCCAAGCACCGCGGGGACCTGGTGGACACCACCGTGGTGGTCGAGCGCATGCTCTCCGGCAGGATCGAGTCGATGTCCATCCCGGCCAACCCGCTGGACATCCTGGCTCAGCAGACCGTGGCCGCCTGCGCCCTGGACGAGCTCGACGTCGAGACCTGGTTCGACCTCCTCCGCCGTTCCGCGCCCTTCGCGACCCTGCCGCATTCCGCCTACGAGTCGGTACTCGACCTTCTCTCCGGCCGCTACCCCTCGGACGAATTCGCCGAGCTGCGCCCGCGCGTGGTCTGGGACCGGGAGGCCGGCACCCTGGCGGGACGCAACGGCTCGCAGTGGCTTGCGGTCACCTCCGGCGGGACCATCCCGGACCGCGGCCTCTTCGGCGTCTTCCTCGCCGGCACCGAGAACGAGAAGACCGGTGACGCGAAGGTTACGTCAGGCACCGCGCGCACGGGCGGGCGGCGCGTGGGCGAACTCGACGAGGAGATGGTCTACGAGTCCCGCGTGGGAGACGTGATCGTCCTCGGCGCCACGAGCTGGCAGATCCAGGACATCACCCACGACCGGGTCCTCGTGATCCCCGCCTTCGGGCAGCCGGGGCGCCTCCCGTTCTGGCGGGGCGATGCCGAGGGCCGTCCCGTCGAACTCGGCGAGGCGGTCGGGGCCTTCCGCCGCGAGGTGTCGGCCGGGCTGGGCGGGGACCAGGCCGGCGTCGGGAACCCGATGGCCGAGCGCCTGGCGGCGGCCGGACTGGACGAGTGGGCCCAGGACAACCTGAGCGCGTACCTGACCGAGCAGCGCGAGGCCACCGGGCAGCTGCCCACGGAGAAGACCCTCGTGGTGGAGCGGTTCCATGACGAGCTCGGGGACTGGCGCGTGGTGCTTCACTCCCCCTTCGGGCTGCCGGTGCACGCGCCGTGGGCGCTGGCCGTCGGGGCCCGGCTGCATGCGCGGTACGGCATGGACGGTTCGGCGATGGCCGCCGACGACGGCATCGTGCTGAGGGTGCCGATGATGGAGGACGAGCCGCCCGGGGCGGACCTGTTCCTCTTCTCGGCGGAGGAACTCGAGGAACTGGTCACCGCCGAGGTGGGCGGTTCGGCGCTGTTCGCCGCCCGGTTCCGGGAGAACGCCGCCCGGGCGCTGCTGCTCCCCCGCCGGGATCCCGGCAAGCGCACCCCCCTGTGGCAGCAGCGCCAGCGCTCAGCGCAACTGCTCGAGGTGGCGCGGAAGTACCCGCAGTTCCCGATCATCCTCGAGACCGTCCGCGAATGCCTGCAGGACGTCTACGACCTCCCGGCCCTCAAGGACCTCGCCACCCGGATCGAGGCGAAGTCGCTGCGGCTGGTGGAGACCACCACCCAGACCCCCTCGCCCTTCGCCCAGTCGCTGTTGTTCGGCTACGTGGCCCAGTTCATCTACGAGGGCGACTCCCCGCTGGCCGAACGCCGGGCCGCCGCCCTGTCCCTGGACCCCGGCCTGCTCAACGAACTGCTGGGGCGCGCCGAGTTGCGTGACCTCCTGGATCCGGACGTCATGGCCACGGTGGAGGCCGACCTGCAACGGCTCTCCCCGGACCGCCGCGTCAAGGGCGCCGAGGGGCTCGCGGACCTCCTCCGCCTGCTCGGCCCCCTGACCGCCGAGGGTGCCGCAGCCCGATTACGTCCCGCAGTCGAGACGGACGAGGACGAGACCAGCCTGCTGGACCAGCTCGTCACCGCGAACCGGGCCCTGCGGGTCCGGATCAACGGCGAGACCCGGTATGCCGCCGTGGAGGATGCGGCCCGGTTGCGCGATGCCCTCGGTGTGGCCCTGCCCATGGGCCTCCCGCTGGCCTTCATCGAACCCGTCGAGGATCCGCTCGGCGACCTCGTCTCCCGCTATGCGCGCACCCACGGGCCCTTCACCGCCGCCGAGGCCGGGGTGGCGCTGGGACTGGGCGCCGCCGTCGTGCTCCAGGTCCTGCAGCGGCTCGCCGCCGAGCACCGCGTGACCGAGGGACAGTTCCGCCCCACGGCCGGCCACGGTGCTGACGGAGACGGCTCCCGGCCCTCCGGCCCGCACGAGACCGAGTGGTGCGAGGTCGAGGTGCTGCGGCGCATCCGGCGGCGTTCCCTGGCGGTACTGCGGGCGGAGGTCGAGCCCGTCGAACAGTCCGCCTATGCCCGGTTCCTCGCCGATTGGCAGCACCTGTCCCCGGCTCCCGGCGGCGGATCACCGGCTACGCTGTCCGGGATCGACGGGGTGGCCACCGTGCTCGACCAGCTCTCCGGCGTCCCGGTGCCCGCCAGCGGGTGGGAGAGCCACGTCCTGCCCTCCCGTGTCCGCGACTACACGCCTGCCCTTCTGGACGAGCTGCTGGCCAGTGGCGAGTTCCTCTGGTCCGGCACGGCCGCCGCCAGCGGCAATGACGGCTGGGTCGCCTTCCACAGCGCCGAGTCCGCGGACCTGTCCCTGGCCCGGAACGAGAGCGTCGAGCTCGGTCCCGTGCACCGGGCCCTGCTGGACGTGCTCGACGGCGGCGGTGCCTGGTTCTTCGGCCAGCTCGCCGAGCGGGCGCGCACCGTCCTCGCTGCCGCGGAGGTCACGCGCGACGAGCCGGCGCAGCGGGTCTCCTCCGGGGACCTCCTCCGCGCCCTGTGGGACCTGGTCTGGGCCGGGCTCGTGGGCAACGACACCTTCGCCCCGATCCGCGGACTGCTGGGCCAGGGCCGCACCGCGCACAAGTCCAAGTCGCGGTCGCCGCGGGCGAGGCCGGCGCGTCCCGGCCGCGGCGCGAGACTGTCCCGGCTGAAGCGGCTCGAGGAGGCCTCCGGCAGTCTTGGCGCCGATGCGGGACGGACGGATGCCCTGTTGCGTCCGGCCGGCGGTCTGCCCGCGGACCTCGGGCCGATGGACGTGGCCCGGGCCGCCGGCCGCTGGTCCCTGCTGCCCGAGCCCTCGGCCGATCCGACCCTCCGTGCCCACGCCACCGCCGAATACCTGCTGGACCGCTACGGCGTCATCACCCGCGGCTCCGTGGTGGCGGAGGAGGTTCCCGGCGGCTTCGCCCTTCAGTACCGGCTGTTGACCCGCATGGAGGAGGCAGGGCAGGTCCGCCGCGGCTACTACGTGGAGCACCTCGGCGCCGCCCAGTTCTCCACGGGGGCCACCGTGGACCGGCTGCGCGGATTCGCCCAGCAGGACGTGCCGGCCCCCCAGCCCCAGCACGCCGGGGCACCGTCGCCCTGGCAGGATGACCGCGCCGCGCCCGCCCCGCAGGCCATCGCGCTGGCGGCCACCGACCCCGCCAACCCCTACGGCGCTGCCCTGCCCTGGCCGGAACTTCCCGCCGGCCCGGACGGCGTGCGGCCGACCGGGCAACGGCCCGGGCGGAAGGCGGGCGCCGTCGTCGTCCTCGTGGCCGGCGAACTGGTCCTGTACGTCGAACGGGGCGGGCGCACCCTGCTGCTGTTCTCGGACGAGCCCCCGGCGCTCGGCGCGATGGCCACGGCGTTGGCGTGGGCCCTGCGGACCGCGCGGGTGGAGAAGATGTCCCTGGAGAAGGTCAACGGCCTGCCGCTCAACGGCACCCCTTTGGCCACGGCACTGGCCGAGGCAGGGTTCTACTCGTCCCCGTCCGGGCTGAGGTTCAGGTCGTGAGCCATGCCCGAAGGTGACTCCCTCGTCCGGCTGGCCGACCGCCTGCGGCCGGTGCTGGAAGGCCAGGAACTGGTCCGCACCGACTTCCGAGTCCCCCGGTTGGCCACCCTGGACCTTGCGGGGACGACGGTGCTTTCAGTCCGGCCCCGGGCCAAGTACCTCCTGCTCGAGGTCGATGCCGCCGAGGGACTGACCGTGCTCTCCCACCTCAAGATGGAGGGCCGCTGGGAGACGTACACCCGGGTGGACGGCGCCGGATCCCCGGTCACGCCGCGCTGGCGCCATCCCGGCTGGCAGGCCAGGTGCGTGCTGGAGACGGCCCGTCACCAGGTGGTCGGGTTCCAGCTGGGACTGCTCGAGGTCCTGCCCACCGCTGAGGTCCCGGACCGGCTGGGCTTCCTCGGTCCCGACCTGCTGGACCCGGAGTGGGAAGCCCCGGACCGCGCCGGTGAGCTGAGGGCGGAAGCGGTCCGGCGGCTGCTCGCGGACCCGGACCGGCCCATCGGACTGGCCCTGCTGGACCAACGGCTGCTCTCCGGCATCGGCAACATCTACCGCTGCGAGGCCCTCCTGCTGGCCGGGCTGGACCCGCACCGGCCGGTCTCCTCCGCCCCCGACCTGCCGGGCCTGGTGGACCTGGCCCGGGACCTGATGCGCGCCAACACGGTGCCGGCCATGCCCGGCCGACCGACACCCCGGCGCACCACCACGGGCGTGGTGCCCGACGACGGCGCCCCCTACGGTGTGCGCGTCACGCTCGCCGCGGCCCGGCCGGAACGGCGGAACACGCCGCCGTACTGGGTCTACGGCCGCCAACGCGAGGGCTGCCTGCGCTGCGGCGGTCCGGTCACGGTCGAGGCTCTCGGAGACGGGACCGTGGAACGTACCCTGTACTGGTGCAGGCAGTGCCAGCGGTGACCGTCCCGGCGCCGCGTCACGTCCGACCCCGAGGAGGCTGAGATGGCCGATCCATTCCCACAGGACCGTGCCCATTCCACCGTGGCCCTCGTCCTGGCCGGAGGCCAGGGCAGCCGGCTGTCCCCGCTGACCGATGCCCGGTCCAAACCGGCCGTCCCGGTGGCCGGGCAGTACCGACTGATCGACGTGGTCCTGTCCAACCTGGCCAATTCGGGCCTGCGTGACGTGTGGATCGTGGAGCAGTACCGGCCCTTCACCCTCAACCAGCACCTGGCCGGCGGCCGGCCGTGGGACCTGGACGGCACCCGCCACGGCCTGCGTCTGCTGCCCCCGGCCGAGGGGCGCGCCGAGGAGGGCTTCGCCGCCGGCAACGGGCACGCCCTGCACCAGCAGATGCCCCTCCTGGAGGCCTTTGGCGCGGACACCGTGGTGGTGCTCAGCGCCGACCACCTGTACCAGTTCGACCTGCGGCCCGCCCTGGAGCAGCACCGCGCCCGGGGTTCAGAGCTGACCGTGGTGACCACGCAGACGGACGAGGACCCCTCCCGCTTCGGGGTGGTGCAGGTGGACGCGGACCACACGGTCACCCGCTATGACCACAAGCCCGAGGACCCGGACGGAAGCCTCGTGGCCACGGAGATCTTCATCTACGACGTCGCCGCACTCGGGCAGGTGACCCGCCGGCTCACGGAGGAGCGGGGGGACGCGGACGGGGGCTCCCTGGGCGACTACGGAGAGTCGATCGTGCCGCACTTCGTGGATCACCGGAGTACCCACGCCTACCGGCTGGACGGGTACTGGCGGGACGTCGGCACCGTGGAGGCCTACTTCAAAGCGCACATGGAACTGCTGGACGGCACCGGCCTGGACCTGGACCGGCCCGGCTGGCCCCTGATCACGAATCCGAAGCATGCCCCGCCGGCCTGGATCGACACCCGGGCCACGGTGTCCGCCTCCCTCGTGACGGCCGGCTGCCGGATCAGGGGCGAGGTCGAGCACAGCATCGTCGGCCCCGGCGTGGTGGTGGAAGCCGGCGCCCGGGTGTCCCGGTCGGTCCTGCTCGGCGACTGCGTGGTCCCCGCAGGGGCCGAACTGGAGTCGGTCATCGCGGACGTCGGCGCGGAGATCCCCACCGGGCGCTCCGGCCGGACGAACCCCGGGCCCGGCAACATCACCGTCCTCGTGCCGGCCGACCGCGGGCCCGCCAGCGCGGACGAGACCACCGGGACCTGACCTCCCGCCTGTGCCGCCGTCCGTCCGCGGCTCCGCGGTCTGGAAGACTGGGGCCGTGTCCCAGCAACCGCCCCTGCCCGTCCGTGACGGCGTGAACGCCACCCGCCTCACCGTCCCGGACAGCGGTTGGGACACCATCCTGGCCTACGTGCTGCACCGGTGGGGCCATGTGGACCCGGTGGGGATCCTCGAACGTTTCCGCACCGGCGAGGTCCGCGCCGCCGACGGCACCACGGTCACCGAGCACACCCCCCTGAGTGCCCACGACTTCGTCTGGTACTACCGCAGCGTTCCGCAGGAGGTGCCCATCCCCTTCCCCATCACGGTGCTCCATCAGGACGAGCACCTGCTGGTGGCGGACAAGCCGCATTTCCTGCCCACCACGCCGGGTGGACGCTTCGTGCAGGAATCGGCGCTGGTGCGGCTACGCAACCAGCTCGGGCTGGACCACCTCGTGCCCATGCACCGCCTCGACCGGGCGACCGCCGGCGTGGTGATGTTCTCCACCAACCCGGACACGCGGGGCGCCTACCAGGTGCTCTTCGAACGGCGCCAGATCTGGAAGGTCTACGAGGCCGTCTCGGCGCTTCCCGACGGCGGCGCGGCAGGCCGGTTCCCGCTGACCTACCGCAACCGGATGGACAAGGTGAAGGGGGTGCTCACCGCCCGCACGCTGGACTACGGCCCCCGGGAGTCGGGCCGCTGCCTGGCCCAGGCCACCCGACCGGGCCGGAGGACGAACCGGCCGACCGTGGGGGCCAATGCCCAGACCCGGATCGAGCTGATCGGAACGGGCGTCTCCGCGGGCACCCGGGCGGGCGCCGGCGTCGCCCATCTCCGGCTGCACCCGCGCACCGGCCGCACCCATCAGCTGCGCGTGCACCTGGCCGCCCTCGGGCTGGGCATCCTCAACGACCCGTTCTATCCGGTCCTGCTGGACGCCGCCCCTGACGACTACGACCGGCCGTTGCAGCTGCTGGCCCAGACGATCGGGTTCACGGACCCGCTGACCGGAGCCCCACGGCAGTTCAGCTCCCGGCTGGCGCTGGCCGAACGCCCGGGGCCGGGGGCGTGACTGACATGCAGCCGGGTCTGGACACCGCCTGGGTCGAGTCGCTGGGCGGGTGGTTCCACCTGCTGACCGCGGTCCTGGTGGCCGTCGATGCGCCGGTGCCGCCCGTGCCGAGCGAGCTGTTCGTCATCGGCTCGGGAGCCATGTCCCAGCTGGGGAGCGTGGCGCTGCTGCCCTCCTTGCTGGCGGCGTGGCTGGGGTGCTGGGCCGGGGACATCGGACTGTATGCCCTGTTCCGGTTCCAGTTGACCGGACTGCTCGACCGCGCCTCGTGGGGCCAGCGCATCCACCGGGGGATCCTGAGGCTGCTGGACAAGGCCGGCCCGGCGCCGGGGTATGCCTCCCTGTTCGTGTTGCGCTTCGTGTCGGGCGGCCGGACGGCGTCCATGGCCGCCGCCGGGATCGCCGGCATCCCCTGGGGCCCGTTCCTGGCCCTGTCAGGCATCGGTTCTGCCGTGTGGTCCGTCTACATGGTGGGACTCGGCTGGTTCACCGGCAGCGCGACAGGCCTGCCGTTCTGGGCCAGCGCCGTGGTGGGCATGGGATTGGGTACCCTTGCAGGGTTGATCATTGCGGGGATCGTCGCCATCCGGCGGCGCTCGGGGAGAGGTGATGGGTGAACGCTGAGTCGTCGTCCTCTGCTGCGCTGGAACGGATGAAGGCCGCGGCGGAGAAGTCGTCCGGTCCGGCATCCACCGGGGCGGGTGACGGATCACGCCCCGATCGCGCCGCTGACAGCGCCCAAAGTGCCGAGAGTGCCGCAGAACCCACCTCGGAATCCTCTCGGAAGCCCGCCGCGGACCAGCCGCGCTTGCGGCACGCCAACCCCCAGGAGACCCAGGGTCCCCTCGAGTCCTTCAACGACTGGCTCGATTCCCTCGGCGAGCCCGACTGGGACAAGGTCTCCCAGTCCATCTACGAGTCGCCGAGCACCATGAAGGCTGCCTACGAACGGCAGAAGGCACACCGCGAGGCGGAACGCGAGCGCCGCGCCGAGGAGAAGGCCGAGGCCGAGCGGAAAGCCGCCGCCGAACGCGCCGAGGCCGAACGGCAGGCGGAGATCGAGCGCCGGCGTGCCGCCGAGCAGGCCGAGGCAGACCGGCTCGAAGCCGAACGGCTGGCCGCCGAGGAGGCCGAACTCGAGGCCAAACGCCAGGCCGAGCAGGAGGCACTCCTCGAGCAGGAACGGCTGCTGGAACTCCAGCGCGCCGAGGAAGAGGCTCTGCGCCTGGAGATGGAACGCCAGGAACACGAGGAGTGGCTGGCCCGCCAGCGCGAACGCGAGACGTGGGCCCTGCAGGTCGCGGCCCGCGAGTCCGATGGGACCGACTGGGTGCCCCCTGCGGACCGACGCGCCATGCTCGAGGAGCGCGGCGAGAACCTGACCGACGCCCAACTGCTGGAACGGGCCCGGGCCTCCTTGCCGGAATGGCGTCACCGTGACCGGATCGTGGAGAAGGCCCAGGCCATCGAGGCCTCCACGGTCCGCCGCACCCGACCGGCGGTCGCCGCCACGGGAACGGTGCCGGCGCCCGCACCGCGCGGCTACATCCCGCCCTACAACCTGCCCTCCCGGGAACCGGACCCGGCGCCGACCGCGCTGGACCTGCTCCGCCGGGTCACCGTGACCGTGGCCTACCTGGTGTTCGTGCTCGGCGGCGTCTACGGCCTCGGATTCCTGGGCGCGGACGCCACCGGACCCTGGCTGCACGAGCTGCATCAGGGACGGTTCGCCGGCGGCTTCTCCATGCTGTCCATGGCCTTCTGGCACCAGCTCATCTGGCCGGTGCTGTGGGTGGCCCTGGGCATCTACACGGTGCATCAGTGGTTGCCGAGCCAGGCCTCCGCGGACCGGCAACGCGCCACCGGCTGGCGCGTGGCAACGGCCCTGGTGGCCACGGTGGCGTGGTTCGTCCTCGCCCGGACCGGGGTCATGCCCGGCGTCGAGTTGGTCGTCTGGCTGGCCCTGGGCTATCTCCTGGTGGACAGCATCCACCAGCTGAACCTCTACACCGCGCGGAACCGCGCGGAGCGTGCCATCACGGACGGCATGATCGGACTGTTCACGGGATGGGCGCTGATCTTCGCCGCCACGAACGCATCCGTCTGGCTGCAGTCCCTCGGGGTCAACCTGCTCTGGATCCCCGGCCCGGTCTGGGCGGTGCTCACCCTGGTGGTCGTGGTCTGGGGCACCGCCATGATGTCCATGACCGAGCGTGGGCGCATCAGCATCGCCCTCGGCCTCTCCTGGGGCCTGGCCGCCATCCTGGTGCCCCGGCTCGTGGGGTCCATGACCTCCGTCTGGGTCGCGATCGTGGCCGCCATGGGGCTCTTCATGGTGCTGTTGGCCACCGAGAACCGCCGCTACCGGATCAACCACGCCGAGCACCGGGCCGCCCTGGGCCACGAGGTCGACGAGTTCTAGCCGACCGGCGCCCACCGGCCGCGGTCCCGGCGGAGCACGTCCAGCCGACCGGTCGTGGCCACGTCCCGGACACCCTCGCGCATTCGGCCTGCCGCGGCGAGGGCGGCGCGGTTCTCCGAGTCCCAGGTGGAGTCGGGGACCGTGAACCGTAGGACGATGCGTGGCACGCGTGCCACGACCTCCAGGTCCTTGGCCTCCACGTTGTGGGTGGCGGCCAGGGCTGTCTCGGCCCGGTCCATCACCTCTTCGGGGGCATGGCCGGGCAACAGGTCACCGATCTGGAGTCGGGCGCGGAAGGACGGCATGGGGTCAGTCTAGGAATACTCCCGGACCACCCCGTGGTTGTGCCTGACATGAGTCTTCTCTTCGATCCCGTGACCGTGTCCGGCCTCACCCTGCGCAACCGGCTGATCCTGCCGCCCATGTGCCAGTACAACGTCACCGCCAAGGACGGCGTCCCCGGGCCCTGGCACCTGGCGCACCTGGGTGCCCGCGCCTCCGGCGGTTTCGGGATGGTGGTGGCCGAGGCCTCCTCGGTGCTCCCCGAGGGACGCATCTCGGACCAGGACACCGGGCTGTGGAACGACGCCCAGCGGGATGCCTGGGCCCCGATCGTCGACTTCATCCGCTCCCAGGGCGCCGTCCCGGCCATCCAGCTGGCCCATGCCGGCTCCAAGGCCTCCACCTGGCCGGCCCACCCGGGCTACCCGGATGAGGGCATCCCGCTGGACGAGGGTGGCTGGGAGACCGTCTCCCCCTCCGGCGTCCCGGCCGTCTCCACCGTCGGCCCCACCCGGGAGCTGAGCGGTGCCGAGATCGAGCAGGTCATCGAGGCCTTCGCCGCGTCCGCCCGCCGCGCGGACGAGGCGGGGTTCGAGGCCGTGCTCGTCCATGGCGCCCACGGCTACCTCATCCACCAGTTCCTGTCCCCCGTCACCAACCGCCGGACCGATGAATGGGGCGGCTCCTTCGAGAACCGCACCCGCCTGGTCCGCCGGATCGTGGAGGCGGTCCGCGAGGTGTGGCCGGCGGAGAAGATCCTCGGCATCCGGCTCTCCGGTTCCGACTGGCTCGAGGACAGCTGGGGCGAGCAGGACACCGTCCGCCTCGTCCGCGAGCTCACAGGCCTGGGCCTGGACTGGGTGGATGTCTCCTCCGGCGGCATCGGGGACACCTTCCAGGGGCCGACCGGGCCCGCCTACCAGGTTCCCCTGGCCGACGCCGTCCTCGCGGGCACCGCGGACCTCACCCTGGGCGCGGGGCAGGGCATGCAGGTGTCCGACGACGGCGCCTCCCGCCGCCTGTTCGTCTCGGCCGTCGGGGCGATCACCGATCCCGAGCTCGCCGAGTCCGTGCTCGCCGAGGGCAGGGCGGATGCCGTCGACATCGGCCGGGCCGCCCTGGTCCATCCCAACTGGCCCGTGGAGGCCGCCCAGTCGCTCGGCGACGAGCGGTGGCGGCAGTTGCTGGCCCCGGCCTATCACCGCGGTTCCTGGGGCCGGCTGTCCACGCCGGTGCGCCAGCGGGAATCGGCGGCCGCAGGCGTGGCGGGCTGATCTGACCGGGTGCTGCCCTTCCTGCTGATCCAGACCCGCGCGGACGATGCCGTCGCGGCGGACGAGGTCCGCTCCACCACCGCGCTCGGTGGCTTCGCCGACGGCGAGCTGACCCCGCTACGGCTGGACCGTCTCGTCGCGGCCGCCCGGCCGTCGTCGGGCGGCACCGCGGACCTCGATTGGGAGGCCCTCCTGGTCCGCCATTCCGGGGTGGTGGTCGGCGGCGGCCCGTTCAATTCCTCCGACCCGGAGGAGTTGAAGTCCGACCTGCAGGTCGCCGTCGAGGCCGAGCTGCGGCGGATGCTGGATGTGGTGCTGGACCGGGACGTCCCGTTCCTCGGCGCCTGCTACGGCGTCGGTACCCTCGGCCTGCACCAGGGGGCCACTGTGGACGGGACCTATGGGGAACCGGCCGGGGCCGCCGTCGTGCGTGTGACCGAGGCCGGGCGGCAGGATCCGTTGCTGGCCGGCGTGGCCGCGGAGTTCACCGCCTTTGTGGGTCACAAGGAGGCCGTCCGCCTCCTGCCGCCCCACGCCGAGGTGCTGGTGACCGGCGAGTCCTGCCCGGTGCAGATGTTCCGGATCGGACGGCACCAGTACGCCACCCAGTTCCACCCCGAACTGGACCTGCCCGGACTGCTGTTCCGCCTGGAGACCTACGCGGGTCACGGCTACTACGAGCCGGCCGAGACGGAGGAGCTCTTCACCCGCGTGCGGGCGGCCACGGTGACCGAGCCGCAGAAGGTCCTGGCGAACTTCCGTTGTCGGTACGCGCGCTGACCGGCTAGCGAGAGGTGCGGCCGGACTTCCGCTCCTGCAGCCAGGCGGTGACCTCCTGCTCGGTGATCCCCCCGTCTTCCCAGTCCCGGT
Organism: Citricoccus parietis; assembly: GCF_042433045.1. Lineage (NCBI taxonomy): Bacteria > Bacillati > Actinomycetota > Actinomycetes > Micrococcales > Micrococcaceae > Citricoccus > Citricoccus parietis. The sequence continues at coordinate 108,148 of NZ_JBHLWH010000013.1, forward strand.
ACCACGCTGGCTTCAGGGCGCGGGGCAGTCGATGGCTGGTCCACACGGCGCCCACCAGGCTGGCGACCAGGCCCACAGTCAGGGTGAGCGACCAACCACCTGGGGCCGAGCCGGTGCCACCGACCGCGAGGATGAGGCCACCGAAGACAGCCACGAACAGCACGGCGATCCCGGCCAGAGCCATGGGCAGCAGGCCCCAGTACCGTCCCGTCAGGGTCAGCGGTGGCCGCACCAGCACCCAGCTCCGGAACCGTCCGCTGTAGGACAGCCACGCCGTCAGCAGGAAGCCCGCACCGACCAGGGCCACCACGGCGCCTACCACGACACCGATCATCAGATCAGACACGACTGCTCCCTCGCTCTTCTACGATCACCTCTGAACGGCGGACCGTTCCAGCCCCTCGGGCTCCAGCCGGACCAAGAGGTCACGGTACACGTTACGGGTGGGGGTGGCCTCCAGGATGATGCCCTCCCCGGTCGAGACCATGCGGTACTGGCCGTGGATCCCCGATCGCAGGTAGGTGACCGGCGCGCGGTCATCGGCAGGCTGCACGGTCCAGACCAGCCAGGGCTCATCCCAGACCCGGACGAGTTCCGGACTGGCGGCCTCCGGAGGCGCTGTCCGCGCGTCGATACGGGCCAGCACGGCGCCCCGGTCCAGCGGCGCGGTCCCGACGTCCAGGTTCCAGGCCGGGGACAGACCCAGCCAGGCCGCCACATCATGGGCCGCCTCGGCCTGGTCCAGTAATTCCGGACGCAGTGCGCCAGCGGGAGCGTCGTCGTCGACGTCAGTGGTCAAGGAGGGTCCGGCCAGCACGAGGGCCTCGCCACGTTGCCCGAACCACATCTGGTACATCGAATTCCGCGCTTCGGTCTGGGCGGTGATCCGGAACGACGCGGCCGTGTCCCGCCAGGCGGCGGTGAACACGGCCCCCTGCTCAGTCAGCCGTCCTCCGGCCTCCGCCAGCCCGTTCTGGACCAGTCGGCTCAGCTCCGGTCCCGCGGCCCCGATCTCCAGCCGGCCGAGGCCACCCGTGATCCGGACGCCGCCGGAATCCGGAGCCATGGTCGTGGTGGCGGACAGCCGCTCGAGCAACCTGACCTCCTCGGCCCCCAGCCACGGAGCGGCGCTGCGGTAGGGCTGGCGTTTGGCCAATTGGCCCAGCCGTTCCAGGGGTCGCTGCCCGCGCACCGAGGCGAACTCCTCCAATGCCGGCTCCCGGTCCGGCGTGAAGGCGAACTCCGGACCCGACCACTCGCTCAGACCCGCCGGGTCCACTGCGACGCTTTCGGCGATGCGCCGGAAGCGGGCGTCCCACTCGGCGATCTCAGCCTCGGCGCAGGACAGGGTCAGCACCACGGCCGCCCCGGAGAACAGGAAGGCGTACTGCATAACGTGCACCAGATGACGATCCGCTGCATAGGTGTACTCCAGCCTGCGGCCGGTGAGTCCGCCATGGCGGATGGGATCCAACTCGTCTACGGCTAGGAACCGCGGCATCGCCTGCGTGACCGTGACCGCGGCCATCAGCACGGTGGACAGCTGGGTCACCGTCCCGGTGAAGTGGTTCGAGGTCAGGACAGCATTGACGGTGAAGCCGTCCCCCTGGCCCGGCCCCGCGGGAGTTGCAGCCCAGATGCCGAGGCTCCCGGCAGCGGTAGCGGCTCCCTCCGGAGCGGCCCACTGCGCGGGGAGCCGCAGGGACAGACCGCCGGATCGGTGATCCGTCCATTGCTCCCCGGCGGGGTGGTCCGAATCATTGTTCTGGCCCATGTCAGGCTCCTCCGTCATGGCGATGTCCTTTCGGGTTCTTCCGTGCCGCGATGATCTCGCGGATCTCGGCCTCGGGCCTCCCCCGATCGTCCCACTCGCGGTACCAGGCCGGTTTCCACGCGCGGGGCAACCGGTGGCTGAGCATGATGGCGGAGAGGAACATGAGTACCAGCATCGCCAAGAATGTGATGTCTAGTGCGCCAGATCTGGCTTCTGGATTGGGCAGGGTCACGACGTACGTGACGTAGGCGCCGGTGAGCAACACCCCCGTCCCGGCGATGGCCATGGGGGCCAAAGCCCAGTGGAATCCGAAAGGCGTTCCCACCGGGACGAAAAAGAGCCACTGGAGGTACTGGCCGCGGTAGGCAACAATGGCGATCCACCACAGGAAGGCACCGGCCCCGAGGATCACGGTCAGTAACAGGACGAGCATGGATTCGATAGCGGGAGCCTCGTCTCAACGGTGTGCAACGGCCCAAGCCGTTCGGCTCAACCCCACAGACTATTCCACGCGTTGCCGATGGATTCTCCGATTCCCTCGCCGTCGAGCAGATTGTCGACCGAGTTGCCTAGCCATTCGCCGCCGATCCCACCGACAATGCCGCCGACGACGCCACCGATGACGGTGCCCACGCCCGGGAAGATCAAGGTGCCGATCGCGGCACCGCCCGCCGCCCCACCCAGGCCGCCGAGGAATCCGCCGCCGGCTCCCAGCGCTGCGGACTGGGCGGCACTGCCCCACTGCTCCCCCGTGCTCATGTCGGGGTTCTCCAAGAGGTCCTGATTCCACTCCTCCGTCCCGTTGCCCCAGACGGAGAGTCCGATGTCCAACGAACTCAGGAAGTTGCCCCCGATCTTGGCCCAGCGTGGCGGTTCGCCCACTGGCGTCCTGTTGCTCGCCAAGTCCACCGTTGTCACATCCACCCTCGTCCGATGCTCCGTGACGCTCTGTTCGATGGACAGCTCCGAGTAGGAGAACCTCGAGCCGTCGGCCATCTGGATCTCCAGATGGAAGGCCGAGACCCTGGTCTCGATGGTGACGCTCTCGAGGATCTCGAAGGAGTACTGGTCCACCCTCAGCCGGTCCAGCAGCTCCTGTGTGGCACTGCTGACGGCGCCTGTCGAGGGGTGCCCTGCACCCCCTGGCCCGGGTGCCGCGGGATTGGCCGACTTGATGGAATCGGCGCAGGTCTGCTCCAGCTCCAGCAGCAAGTCCGCCACGGCGTTGACCTCGGTCTGTGCGGCCTGTTCCTTGTTGTCCCGGTAATTGGGGTCCTCCGGGGTGGATTCAGCCCAACACATCTGAGCCTGGCCGACCGCCGCATCGTAGCGCGACTTGAGTGCGTCGATCCCGTCGCAGTAATCCGAGAGCGCCTGCTCGATGGCCTGCGTGGACAGGCTGGCCCCATCGCCGTAGCCCAGCATCACCTCAAGGGCATTGACCAACTGTTCCTGACCCGTGGGGCTGATGATGGCAGCGTCGATCGGGGTCCAGGCATTGCGGGTGTCGATGCAGTTCTGGTCCACGTCATTGCCGACCGTCTTGATCTGAGTGGCATCGGAACGCAGCGCGGAGGTGTCCGGGAGTTCCGGCAGCCCGGAGAGGTCAACCGCCATCAGTTGGCCTCCTCGTCACTGGTCACGACGTCATCCATCGCGTGTCGGGCGTCCACGGCCATGGTCTCCGAGCCGTTCACCCAGGCGTTGATGATCTTCTGGCCCTCGTTGCCGACATTCAGGCCGCGCCACTTGGCCAGCGTGATGAGCTTGCCGATGTACTCGTCATGAGTGGACTGCAGCGCTCCGGTGATCAGGGCCGACTTGCAGGTGCCGATCGCCGCCTCGAAGGCGTTGCCCGCGGTGGTCTCCAGGCTGTCGAACTCATTGGCCTGCTCCAGCGTGTTGTCCACCACGGTCTGCGCTGTCCCCTCGTACACCGTCCAATCCGGTATCGCCACGTTGTCCTCACTGTTCCGATGTCCGGGGCGCAGCCCCCGCTCCAGGCCCCGGGAGACGATCTCACCTGGGTCAGTAGGAACACTATGGGCTTCCCATCCCTCGCCGCCACCTGCGGGCATGGGGAGAACTCCCCATGCCCGACGAGACGATCGTTCCCCTGTGTCGGGCGGTCCACGGTCCGTCGGCGTGACCGGTGCACCGGACTCGGGTAGAACTGAGGGCATGAGCGTTCGCACCCCCGACCCGAATCCCGGGTGGCTGTCGGAAGAAGAACTGTACGAGGCCCGCCGCCGCCTGCCCATGGTCTACGTGGAGGCCCTGCCGGTCCGCCTGGACCCCCTCGGATACGTGTCTGAGATCGGGCTGCTGTACCGGGCCGACGGTGACGGCCACCTGCGCCGCACCCTGGTCTCCGGCCGGGTGCAGTACCGGGAGACCGTGCGCGCCGCCCTCATGCGCCACCTGGAGAAGGACCTTGGCCCGCTCGCCCTGCCGCAGCTGCCGCCGTCCATCACCCCGTTCACGGTGGCCGAATACTTCCCGAGCCCCTCGGAGACCGGGCTGACGGACGACCGCCAGCACGCGGTGGCCCTGGCCTACCTGGTCCCCGTGACGGGTGAGTGCCAGCCCCGCGGCGACGCTCTCGAGCTGTCCTGGCTGACGCCGGAGGAAGCGGTCAGCGAGGCGGTCCAGTCCGAGTTCATCGGTGGCCGCGGGAACCTGGTGCGCCAGGCGCTCGCCCACGTGGGCTGGGGGCGCTGAGCCATGACCGCCCCGAACCCCCAGAACACCGGAACGCACGACGCCGCAGGAGACTACCTGCGCTCCGTCAAGGCCCAGCAGGTCGGGCCGGGCGACCGGTTCCTGACCCGGCAGGGTGAGCCGTCGACCCCCGTGGCCCAGATCCGCACGACCCGTGACGATTTCGGCACCCCGGCTCTCGTGGTCGCCACGCTGTCCGACGGCCGCGAGGTGCGGATCGCCTACGGCTCCACGATCCGCGTGCGCACGCACCGGCCTGCACCGGCCCTCGACGTCAGCACGGACCTCTCCCCCGTGGAGGAGGGCAGCCCGGAGGCCACGGTCGTGGAGGTCGCCCAGCTGCACCCGGACAACCAGCACGTGCTGGCCGTGGCCTCGAAGCTGTCCCGGGGCATCAACCTGCGCTCGGGCGCTCAGCTCGAGGACATCGACACGCTGGCGCGGCACCTGTTCATCGACCTGGACGACTCCGACGGCGCCCTGCGGCTGACGACCCTCCTGACCCAGTTGCCCTATGACGGGGCGATGGGGCGGTGGAAGTCCATCGAGTCCTCCCTGGCCCTGGCCGCCAACATCCACTTCCACCGCGGTGAGGAGGCGGAGGGCCGGGCGGCCGGTGCACGCCTGGCCGAGCCGGACCAGGACGAAGAGGATCCGATCCGTGCCCAGCGGGCCGCCGAGATCCGCCAGCGGCAGATGAACGAGCCGAACCTGTACGACCGGGAGGTGCTGCGCGCCGAGGCCAACGGTGATCCGATCGGCGAACGCGGGTGGCGCGAGTCCCGCTTGGCCACGCTGATGTACCTGCGGGCCCGCGGTGGCTCGGAGACCTTCACGCAAGAGGAGCTGGACCGGCGGGTGCGCCGTGAGGTCGCGGCGTTGCGCGCCCTGGCGGAGACGGTGGCCTCCGAGGATTGAGCCGCCGGAGGAACACGCGGGACAGCCCTAGCCGAGCTGGTTCTTGATGGCCTTGCGCTCCTTCTCCAGCTTGCGCACCCGGTGGCCGAGCTTGATGAGCCGCACGGAGCCGAAGAGTCCCATCACGAGGACGCCGGCGATGGCCGCGAACAGCATGGCGATTCCCAGCGGCAGGCTGAAGCTCCAGCCGAAGTAGGCGAACTGCGCCTCCACGTTGTTCTGCAGGATGAAGATCAACAGCATCACGAGCACCACGGCACCGAGAATCAGCGCTATCCACGTCCCGCCGCTGAGGCCCGTGCGGGCCGGCTGGTCCAGGGAGGGGTCCGTCTCCACATGGGAACGGGAGGTGCCCTCTGGGATGGTGCCCAGCTCACGGTTCGTCCCCGGTGACCCGACGGGATCGGCCTCGACCTCGTACTCCAGCCCGGTCTCTCCCCGGTGCGCCGGTTCCACGGCGCCGGGTCCGGTCACGGGAGGCTGCCCGTCCTGAGGGTTGTCGTTTCTGCGTTCCATGTCAGGTCTCGCTCTCGTTACCGGTTGGTACAGGTCAAGCTACTGCCGTTGTCCCGTTCGCTCAACCCGCGCCGCCGCTGGCGGGAGTGACCCTCGAGGGGTTCTCCAGGCGCAGCACCCATTTACGCCAGGCCCACGGAGTGGCGACGCAGGCCATGCCCACGAGGGCGCCGATCACGGTCTCGACGAAGCGGTCGTAGATCAGCCCGGTGGTGTCCACGGCGGCGGTGGAGGCGCTCATGGCCAGGACGGTGGAGAGCAGGGCCAGTGGGGTGACGGCGATCTGCGCCAGGACGTACTGGCGGGCGATGTAGAGCTCGGCGGTGCACTGCAGCAGGGCGATGATCAACACGATGGCCCACAGCGGCGGGTGGATCCACAGCACCCCGGCGAGGACCACCAGACCCAGGAACGTGCCGAGGATGCGCTGCAGGCCGCGGTTCACGCGGTAGCGCGTGGAGTGGCCGACGAGCGGGACCACGGCGGCGACCATGGCCCAGTAGTTGTGATCGATGCCCAGCACCGGCCCCAGCGCCGTCGCCAGCGAACCGGCCACCCCGGCGGCCACCACGTACCAGGCCGCCTCGGACCAGACCAGCCGGTGCCGACCGGTGATCGGCTGCCCGGCGGGCCGTTCGATGCGGTGCCGGTTCCGGGGCAGTACCCGGGAGGAGATCCCGACCAGCAGCGCGAACGAGATGGTCAGCACCGCCGTCAGCATCGCCTCGCCCAGGGGCGGCTGGAACGGCACGGAGGACACCGCCGCGAAGGCGAAGATGTGGAACAGGGACCCGGATGGGCGCAGGTTCCAGTAGGCGGCCGTCACGGCACAGGCTCCGGCGACGAGGGTGGTCAGCCCCACCAGAGCCCAGGGCTGCTCGGACCCGGACAGGCCGTTGCGCCCGGCCAGGGTGGCCAGCAGCAGCACCACGGCCATGAGGGCGCCGGCCCGGGCCTGCATCTGCAACCGGGCGCCGTGCGCCAGGTTCCGCCCGTAGATCCCGGTGAAGGCGCCGAAGGAGGCGAAGACAGCCAGATCGATCCGGTCGATCAGCAGCAGTGTCAGCAGCGGGACCAGCACCGTGACCCCGCAGCGGACCGCCACCTCGTGGTCCCGGTCGGCCGGTGCCATGGTGAACAACGAGGGGATCGGGTTGATGTCCGCGAGCCGAGACCTCGTCCGGTCCCCGGCCTCCTCCGTGCTGTCCGCCACCGTCCGCCTCATTCTCCTGTGGTCCTGCTTCGCTCCCCCTGATACATACCATTGATGGCAGACCCCCGAGCGAAGGAACCCCGCCCACCGTGACCCATCAGACGTCCCCCCGTAACCCAGCGCACGCTCCGGCCACCCCGCGGGACTTCTCCTTCGCCGTCGGCTCCCGGCTGACCGGACCGGACGGGCAGCCGCGTCCGGGCCGCACCGGGACTATCACCACCCCGCACGGGATCATCCAGACGCCGGCGTTCATCCCGGTGGCCACGCAGGCCACCGTCAAGGCCGTGCTGCCCGAGGCCATGGCGGAGCTTGGCGCGCAGGCCCTGCTGGCCAACGCCTACCACCTGTACCTGCAGCCGGGAGCGGACCTGCTGGACGAGGCCGGCGGCCTGGGGCAGTTCATGAACTGGCACGGACCGACGTTCACCGATTCCGGCGGTTTCCAGGTGATGAGCCTGGGCTCGGGGTTCAAGAAGGTCATCGACATGGCCGGCCCGAAGGCCCCCTCCGGCCAGGGCGCGGACGACGCCGTGGCACCGGGCAAGGAGCGCCTGGCCAATGTGGACGAGGACGGGGTCTGGTTCAAGTCCCACCTCAACGGGGACCAGCACCGGTTCACCCCGGAGGTCTCCGTGGGCATCCAGCACCAGCTCGGCGCGGACATCATGTTCGCCTTCGACGAGCTCACCACCCTGCACAACTCCCGCGGCTACCAGGAGGAGGCCCTCGAGCGGACCCGCCGCTGGGCCCAGCGCTGCCTCGACGAGCACGCCCGCCTCACCGGCGAGCGCACGGCCAAGCCCTACCAGGCCCTGTTCGGGGTCATCCAGGGGGCACAGTACGAGGACCTGCGGCGCAAGGCGTGCGGTGACCTGGCCGCCATGCGCACCGGGTTCCCCGACGGCGGTGGCGGCCACGGTGACAGTCAGTGGCTCGAGCACGGCTTCGACGGCTACGGGATCGGCGGGGCGCTGGAGAAGGCGAACCTGGGCACGATCGTCGGCTGGTGCGCCGAGGAGCTGCCGGAGGACAAGCCGCGTCACCTGCTGGGCATCTCCGAACCGGACGACCTGTTCACCGCCGTGGAGAACGGAGCGGACACCTTCGACTGCGTCTCCCCCACCCGCGTGGCCCGCACCGGTGCCTTCTACACCTCCGACGGCCGGTTCAACCTGCCCGGGGCCAAGTACAAGCGCGACTTCTCCCCGCTGGAGGAGGGCTGTGACTGCTACACCTGCGCCCACTACACGCGGGCGTACATCCACCACCTCATCAAGGCCAAGGAGATGGTGGCGCACACGTTGATCTCCGTCCACAACGAGCGCTTCACCGTGCGTCTGGTGGACCGGATCCGCGTCTCGATCGACGATGACACGTTCTACGACCTCAAAGACGAGGTGCTGGGCCGCTACTACGCGCCGAAGGCCTGACTAACCGTCTCGCCCGTCACGCCAGGAGTGCGTCGAGGACGGCAGACCAGTCCCGTTCCACGGCCCAGGCTGCCGCGGCGGCCCCCGGGTCCGCACCGGCCGGGACGTGCAGGTAGCCACGCACCACGGACATCCGGGTCTCGCCGTACTGCAGGGTGCCGAACTCGTAGACGCCCGCTGTGATCCCGCCGGACCCGTCGGTCACGCGCAGCACCACGGAATCCTGCTGGGTCGGCCCCTCACCGGCCGGGCCGCTGCTCGCCTCGATCACCGTGCCGGTCACCGCGAGGTGCCGCCCATCGGCCTCGGCGCGGGCGGTGGCCTGCTGCCCGACGACGGCACCGTCCAGTCCCAGCAGCACCGTCAGCCGGTGCCCCGCCGGGACCTCGCGCATCACCAGGGCCTGGGCGGTCTCCCGCCCGGCGACGTGGGCGTGGAACTCGGCGAGCAGCCGCAGCGCGGACCGCCAGCCGGGCAGCGTGCCCTCGATGTCCTCACCCCAGGTGTCCGCCTCGGTGGCCACGCCGCTGGTGAGCCGGACGAGGGTGGCCGGCGGGCCGTCGTCGGGCACGGGTTCCAGGGTGATCTCGGTGGCCCAGTCCGGGACCGGGGTGCCCTCGCCCATCCAGTCGGGTTCCACGTACGCATAACGGTGGGGCGGATCCCAGGCGGTGATGGTCCCCTCGGAGTCGCCGAAGTCGCCATGGTGGGTGACCAGGGCGCCGCCCACGCGGGGCTCCAGCTCCGCCTCGACGAACCAGCGGCGGTAGCCGGGACCGGAGGCGACCGACTCCCAGACCTCCTCGGCGGGTCCGGGGACGGTCACCTCCACGATGGCGAGACAGCCCTGTCCCTCCCTCTCGATACGGGCGGTGGGTTCACCGCTGGCTTCCGGAAGGCCCTGTGTTTCGCTCATGAGCCCAGCCTGCCACCCGGGGCGTACAGTGCTCCACGGTAGAGGACCGACCAGCGCCCTGGAGGAACTGCATGAACACCGGTGAGATCCGCCCCGTGCCCACGCCCGAACACCACGCCCCCTACGTGGCGGCGGCGGACCGCTACGAGTCCACCGGATACCGCAGGGTCGGCGCCACGGGGCTCGCGCTGCCGCCGATCAGCCTGGGACTGTGGTGGAACTTCGGGGACAACCGCCCCTTCTCCACGCAACGCGAGATCCTGACCCACGCCTTCGACCGCGGCATCACCCACTTCGACCTGGCCAACAACTACGGGCCGCCCGCCGGATCCGCCGAGGAGAACTTCGGCCGGGTCCTCGCCAAGGACCTGGGCCGCTACCGGGACGAGCTGATCATCTCCTCGAAGGCGGGTTGGAACATGTGGCCGGGGCCGTACGGCAACCTGGGCTCCCGCAAGTACATCCTGGCCTCCGCGGACGCCTCCCTGCAGCGGATGGGCCTGGACTACGTGGACCTGTTCTACTCCCACCGCGCGGACGCGGACACGCCCCTGGAGGAGACCATCGGTGCCCTGCACGCCCTGGTCACCCAGGGCAAGGCGCTCTACGTGGGCCTGTCGTCCTACTCGCCCGAGCGCACGGTCGAGGCCCAGCGCATCGCCCGGGAGCTGGGCACTCCGCTGGTGATCCACCAGCCCGCCTACTCCCTGCTCAACCGCTGGGTGGAGGACGGCCTCCTGCAGACCCTGCAGGAGCAGGGCATGGGGTCCATCGCGTTCACGCCGCTGGCCCAGGGCCTGCTGACGGACAAGTACCTGCAGGGCGACGGCGCCGTCCCTTCCGGCGGCCGCACCTCCCTGTCCGGTCACCTCACCGAGGAGAACCTCGCGACGGCCCGGTCGTTGAATGAGGTGGCCGGTGAACGCGGCCAGTCCCTGGCCCAGCTGGCCATCGCCTGGCTGCTGCGCGAGGGAGGGGTGACCTCGGTGCTGCTGGGCGCCTCGTCGACGGGCCAGCTGGACGAGAACCTGGGCGCCCTGGCCAACACGGCGTTCACGGAGGAGGAGCTGGCACGCATCGATGCGATCACCGGCAAGCAGCCCGGTGAGGTGTCCACCATCGACATCTGGAACGTCTCAGCCCGGATCGACTGAGTGCCTCAGAGGACCTTGGTGGAGAGGGCGCGGAGGGAGGCCAGCAGGGCCTGGGTGTAGTCGTGTTCCGGTTGTTCGAACACGTGATCGGCCTCCCCGTACTCCACGGCCACCCCGTCCTTCATCACCAGGATCTCGTCGCTCATGTGGTGGATCACCCCGAGGTCGTGGGAGATGAACAGGTAGGTGGTCCCGAGGGTCTCCTGCAGTTCGGAGAGCAGGTCCAGCACCTGGGCCTGCACCGAGACGTCCAGGGCGGAGACGGCCTCGTCCAACACCACGACCTTCGGTTCCGGGGCCAGGGCCCGGGCGATCGAGAGCCGCTGCCGCTGGCCCCCGGAGAGCCGCAGCGGGTGCTTGGCCAGGTGCTCCGGGGCGAGGCCGACCACCCGGGCCAGCTGCGCCGCCCGCTCGGACTGCTCCTGACGGTAAGCCCGCCGCGCCCGGGACGAGGCGAACACCCCGGGGGCCGCGCCGGCGTCGAGAGCGTCCGTGAGGATCCGCTCGCCGCTCCACCGCGGGTCGAAGGAGCTCAGTGGGTCCTGGTAGACCACGGTCACCTCTCGGCGGCGGGGCCTCCTCCCGGCCAGGGACAGTTCGCTCCAGGGCGCACCGTCCAGCAGGACAGTGCCCGCATCCGGGGCGATGAAGCCCAGGGCCATGGACGCCGTGGTGGACTTGCCGGAGCCGGACTCCCCCACGATGCCGAGGGTCCGCCCGGCGTGCACGTCGAAGGACACGTCCCGCACCACGGTGCGGTCCCGGCCGTCCGGTCCCCGGTAGGACTTGGTCAGTCCGCGCGCGGACAGCACCGCCGGGGGGACGATGTCGGCCGGTTCCCCGGGCGCTATCGCGGCACCGTCTGCGGGACGCCCGATCACCCGCCCGGCCGCCCGCTCGGAGCCCCGAGCCCTCCCCTCCTCGGTGAGGTACTCCCCCTTGGTGTGACCCGAGGGCACGGCGTCCAGCAGCTGGCGGGTGTAGGGGTGCCGCGGGTTCTCCAGGACCTCGGCCGCGGTCCCGGACTCCACGATCCAGCCGCCCTGCATCACCAGCACGCGGTCGGCCAGCCGTCCCACCACCGAGAAGTCGTGGCTGATCAGCAGGATCGCGGTGCCGTCCGCCTTGCGCTGGGCCAGCAGGTCCAGGACCTGGGCCTGGACGGTGACGTCGAGGGCGGTGGTCGGTTCGTCGGCCACCACCAGGGACGGGTGGTTGGCGATGGCCGAGGCGATCAGGGCACGCTGGCGCAGGCCGCCGGAGAGCTGGTCCGGTCGCTGGCCTGCCACCAGGTGTGGCTCCGGGACGCCGACCTCCGCGAGCAGCTGTTCCACCCGGGCGGCCCGCTCCGCACGGTCCCGCATGCCGTGCAGGCGCAGCGATTCACCGATCTCCGCTCCCACGGTGCGCAGTGGGTCCAGGGAGACGAGGGCATCCTGCAGGATGAAGCCGATGTCCTTGCCGCGGATGGACCGCCAGTCCGTGTCCCGCAGCGTCTGGATGTCCCGGCCCAGGGCGGTGGCCGTGTCCGCCTGCACGTGGGAGTTGGGCCCGGTCAGGCCGATGAGGGTCCGGGCGGTGACGGACTTCCCGGAGCCCGATTCGCCGATGACCGCCACGCACTCGCCGGCGTGGATCTGCACGGAGACGTCATGCACCACGTGGCTGCGGCGGCCGTGGGCGTCCGAGAACCAGACGTTGAGGTTCTCCACCTCGGCCAGGGGGCGGGGAGCGGCTCCGGCGGCGCCGGAGCCGCGGGCCGCGTCCGTCAGGAGGGGCGTGGCGGTGTCGGTCAGGATGGTCATCAGCGTTCTCCTTCTAGGGTGGACTCCACGAACTTGCCGAGGACGGTGGCGGTCAGGGCGGTGGCCAGCACGGCCAGGCCCGGGATGATCTCCAGCCACCAGGCCTCGATGATGTAGGGACGGCCGGCCTCCAGCAGGGCCCCCCACTCGGGTGAGGGCGGGGCCACCCCGAAGCCGAGGAACGCCAGGCCGGAGGCCCAGACGATGGACTGGCCGATGCCGAGGGTCAGGACCGCCAGCAGGGGCCGCAGGGCGTTCGGCAGGATGTGCTGCACCAGGACCCGGCCGGGGTGGTGCCCCAGGGCCTGCGCCGCCTGGACGTAACCGGACCGCCGGACGCTCATCACCTGGGCGCGGACCATCCGGGCATAACCGGGGGCGATCCCCAACCCGACCGCGAGGATCAGGGTCTGCACCGAGGGCCCGTAGACCGCGATGAACACCATGGCCAGCAGCAGGATGGGGAAGGCGAAGAGGACCTCGATCGCCCGGCCGATGACGGCGTCCGCCCAGCGTCCGCCCAGTGCCGCCCAGGACCCGAAGACCACGGCGAGTCCCACGCCCACGGCCGCGGAACCGAGTCCGATCAGCAGGGACTGGGCGGTGCCGTGCACCATCCTCGAGTACAGGTCCCGGCCCGACTGGTCGGTGCCGAACCAGTGCTCCCAGCTGGGCGCGGCCAGCGGGCTGCCCAAGGTGATGGCGCGCGGATCATGGGTGGCCAGGACGCCGGGGGCGAACGCGGCGAGGAGCAGCAGCCCCGCGAACACCCCGGCGATCCACACGGTGACCGGGACCCGTCGCCAGGCCGCGGCAGGACGGCGCCCGCCCGGCGCGGTGGCGGACGACGCCGGCCCGGCCGGGTGAGACGCGGCGGTCACCCCACCGGTGGTGCCGGCGTCGGCTGTGGTCTGGGGCTGGGCGGTCATGCTGCCTCCTTCAGGCGGGGGTCCACGAGGATGTAGGCGGTGTCCACGATCAGGTTGGTGATCACGTAGACGAGGGCCACGAGCATGACCACGCCGCAGACCACCGGCAGGTCACGGCCGTTGACGGCGGTGACCAGGACGCGGCCGAGGCCGGGGCGGGCGAACACGTTCTCGGCGATCACGGCGGCGGAGAACTGGGCTCCCACCGCCCAGCCGGTCAGGCTGAGACCGGGCAACAGCGAGTGGCGCAGCACGTGGCGCAGCCGCACGCCGCCGTCGGGCATACCGCGGGCCCGGGCGGTGAGGACGAACGGTTCATCCAGGGTCCGCTCGAACTCGGCGCGCATCACCTGGGCGAGGAAGCCGGCCAGCGGGATGCCGAGGGTCAGCGCCGGCAGCACCAGGCCGGCCGTGCCGCTGCCCGAGACCACCGGGAAGAGTCCCAGCCACAGGGAGAACACGACGAGCAGGATGATGCCCAGCCAGTACTGCGGCAGGGCGGCCGCCGCGGACTCGAGGCCGGAGAAGATCCGGGACACCCAGGGAGCGCGGCGGGCCGTGAGCAGCAGCAGCACGATCGCCAGGGCCCAGGCCACGGCGAGGGCGGTGAACGTCAGGACCAGGGTGGGGACGATCTGGTCCCCGATCACGGTGGTGACCGGCTGGTACAGGGTGTAGGAGATGCCCAGGTCCCCGCGCAGCAGGCCACCCAGGAAGGTGACGTACTGGGTGATCAGCGGATCATCGAAGCCGAACTGCTCGTTGATCGGCGCCAGTTCCTCGGCGGAGCGCTCCTGCACCTGCCCGGTCTGCTGGTTCAACAGGAGCGTGGCGCGGTCCCCGGGCAGGAGGGACTGGATGAGGAAGGTGATCGAGGCCGCGGCCCAGATGACGAACAGCGCGCCGAGGACCTTCTTCCCGATGAGCGCGGCGGTCGAGGCGACCGGGCGCCTGCGCCGGACGGGGCCGGGCTCGGGACCGGGCCCCGGGCCTGACGGCTGGGCGGGTGCCGTGGTGAGGGTGTCGGTGGTGACGGACATGGCTCAGCCTTCGTTCTCTGCGTGCTCTGCGTGCTCTGCGGAGAAGCCCTGGGATGAGTCCCGGGCCCCGTCCGAGGTGAAGTGGGCGTCGTGGAAGATCGGCCCACCCTGGGCGGGCTCGAGCCACAGCCCGCTGACCCGGTCCGAGACCGCCAGGGTGTTGGTCTGCGTATACAGGCCGATCGCGGGGGCCAGCTCGCTGAGCTGGTACTGGGCCTCGGAGAACTTCGCGGAGACCGCCTCGGCCGTGGGCGCCTGCAGGGCCTCCTGGATGGTGGTGAACACCTGCTCGTTGTCCAGGAACGTGGTGTTGGCCCCGTTGGGCTGGTCCTCGGTGGAGGGCCGGTAGTTGATGTTGAGGATCCCGGCGTGCGGGCTGGTCCAGTACCCGACGCTGCCGTCATAGCTGTCCGGGGTGGAGTAGGCGCCGGAGAAGTTCTCGGAGGGGGTGAGTGGTCGCAGCTCGATGTCGAATCCGGCGGCCCGGGCCTGCTCCTGGAAGTTCTGGATGGCGGTGTTGCCGTCCGGCGTGACGATGGTGTTCAGGCCGTAGACGATCTTCACCTGCAGCCGCTTCCCGTCCTTGAGCCGGGTTCCGTCCTCAGCGCGACCGGTCCATCCGGCCCCGTCCAACAGCTCGTTCGCCCTCTCCAGGTCGAAGGGGTACTGCTGGGCCGCGTCCGCGTCATAGTCAGGGGTGGACTGGGAGAGGTAGCCGCTGGGCTCGAACGGGACGGTGCCCAGGAAGGCCGACTCGATGTTCGCCTCGCGGTCCGTGGCATGGCTCAGGGCCTGGCGGACCGCCTGGTCGGTGAAGATGCCCCGTTCGGTGTTCAGGTTGATGACCACGGGCCGGCCGGGGGTGATGTACTGCGTGAAGTCATACCGCTGGCGCGCCTCGGCGATGTTGACGGCGGGGATCTCACCGATCGCGTCCATCTCTCCGGCGAGCAGCGAGCCGTAGCGCGAGGTGCCGTCTGGGACGATGTTCCAGCGGACGCCCTCCAGGTGGGCCGGGCCCTGGTGCCGCGCGTTCTCCGGCGCCCAGTCATAGTCCTCATTGCGCTCGAACTCGATGTACTCGCCCCGCTTCCAGTCCTTGACCGTGAAGGGGCCGGAGCCGATCGGTTCGGTGCAGTTCTCCTCGACCGTCCGGGTCTGCAGCGCCGTCGGCGACTGCAGGCCGAAGTACGACTGCGAGATGGTGGACAGGAACGGGGCGAACGGGGCGGAGAGGTGGATCTCCACCGTGTCAGCATCCACCACCTCGGAGTGGTCGTAGAACCCGCCCAGGTGGGCCGCCGCGGTGCCATTGCCGCCGTCCATCCAGTAGTCGAAGTTGTAGGCCACGGCCTCCGCGTCCAACCGTGTGCCGTCCGTGAAGTGGACGTCATCCCGCAGGTTCAGCGTCCAGACCAACTGGTCCTCGGAGACCTCCCAGTCCGTGGCGATCCACGGCACCACGGACCCGTCCTCGGTGGCCGAGACGAGATTGTCCAGCACCTGGCGGGCCGTGAAGTTCTCCTGGATCCAGCCGCCGAAGATGCAGTTGGGCTCCTGGAGGTGCCCGTACTCGAGGACGCCGCCCTGGACCGGTTCCGTGGCGGAGCCGGTCAGTGCTGCCTGCTCCTGCGGGCCCGCGGCCCCGGACGAGCAGGAGGACAGTGCCACGGCCGACCCCACGGCCAGGGCGAGACCGACGGTGAGGGCGCCCGGCCGGCGTCGTGCCGTGGTTCTGGTTCTGGTCCTGGCCGTGGTGGTGGCCGTCTGGTCGTCCGGACCGCGCCGGTTTTCGGGCGCGTTCGGGGAGGGTGGGGTGTTCATGGGGTTCCTTTCGGGCCGCTGGGCGGCTCTCGTGGCCGGGAGGCGCGGGGTCAGGCGCCGGCGGGCACGGCGTTCTCCAGGCGGGCGAAGGCTCCGCGGTACTGGGCCGCCGGGTGGGTTTCGGGGAGCCGGTCGCGGCCGAAGAGCTTCTGGCGCAGGGTGCCCGGGGCGTACTCGGACTGGGCCAGGCCGCGTGCGCGCAGCACCGGCAGGACCTTGTCCGCGAACTCCTCGAAGGAGCCGGGGATGACCCAGTTGATGACGTTGATGCCGTCCACGCCGGCCGCCTGCCACTGCTCCAGCTGGTCGGCGATCTGCTCCGGGGTGCCGACGATGCGGTTGTTGCGGTGGCTGCGCCAGGCGATGTCAGCCACCACGGGCTCGCGGTCCGTGATGGCCTTGGAGGTCCACTCGGCGAAGCCCTTCTGGGTGTTGGTCTCCAGGTCCTTCAGCGGGGTCTCGGGCGGATAGACCCGGCCGTCCGGGTCCACGAGGGCGGCATGGGCCAGGTAGCCGTCCACGGACGCGTACTGCTCGTACTCCTCCAGCTTGCGCTGAGCCTCCTCCTCGGTGTCCCCGATGACGAAGCTCACGCCCTGGTAGAACGTGATGTCCTCCGGGGACCGTCCGGCCTCGACGGCGCGGCGCCGGGTGTCCTCGATCTGCTGGCGGGCCACGTCCGGGGTGGCGGCGACGATGAACACGGCCTCGGCGTTCCGGGCGGCGAACTCACGTCCGGAGGCGGAGGAACCGGCCTGGAACAGCACCGGGGTGCGCTGCGGGGACGGAGACGGCAGGTGCGGGCCCTCCACCGAGTAGCGCTCGCCCACGTGGTGGATCTTGTGCACCTTCTCCGGATCCGAGTACCGCGAGCCCTGGCGGTCCTTGACCACGGCGTCCTCGTCCCAGGAACCCTCCCACAGCTTGTAGGTGACGTCGATGTACTCCTCGGCCCAGCGGTAGCGCTCGGCGTGGTCGGTCAGCCGCGGCAGGCCGAAGTTGCGCGAGCCGTTGTCCTGCGTGCCCGTGACGATGTTCCAGGCGATGCGGCCGCCGGAGATGTGGTCCAGCGTGGAGAGTTGGCGGGCGAACTGGAACGGGTGGGACTGGAACACGTTCGAGGTGGTGGCCAGGCCGATGTGCTCGGTGACCACGGCGAGCGCCCCGAGCAGCACGGTCGGATCGTTGGAGGGAATCTGCAGGCCCTCGTTGACGTACACGGAGTAGTCCGCGTCGGCATCGCCGTAGTGGCCCACCACGTCCGCGAAGAACATCGCGTCGAATTTGGCTGCCTCCAGGGTCTTCGCGAGGTTGATCCACGTGTTGACGTCCGTGAACTCGGTCTGGCCGGCATCCTCTCGGCGCCACTGGCCGTGGTGGATGTGGCTGGTGGTGTTCATGACGAACGCATTAAACCGAAGGGGGCGTAGGGGGCGCGGGGCGGTGTGGGAGGGGGTGTTCTCGGTGCTCATGGTGTCTCCTGGATGCTGATCGGGGTTCGGGTTCACTGCGCGTTCGGCACGGAGCCGATGCGGTAGGAACGGGCTGGCGGGGTGGCGTTGACCTCCCAGTCCCCGATGAGGCGGGACCGGTAGATCAGGGGGTTGTGGTTGGCCAGCACGCGGGCGTTGCGCCAATGCCGGTCCAGCCGCTTCGACTGGCTCAGGGCCGAGGCGCCGCCCACCTCGAACAGGTGGGTGGCCGCGGCCAGGACGTTCTTCGCGATGACCTGCTGGGCCTGGTAGACGCGGATGTAGAGGGCGTTGACGTCCTCCTCCGGCAGGGCCTCACCGGAGGCCTCCCGTTCGAGGATGCCGCCCAGCGCGGAGACCACGGAGTCGAAGGCGGCCCGCGCGGCGAACGCGGCGGAGGAGAGCTCACCGACCACCTGCAGCACCTGGGCGTCGTCCCGCGGCAGGTCCGCGGTCCCATGGCTGAAGGACCGACGCCGGCCGCGGACGTACTCGCTGACGTCCCGCACGATGGCCTCGGCGATGCCGGTCAACGCCGCGAGGTGCAGGAACTGCCAGCTGGCCTGGCCGGTGGCAACACGGGTGCCGTCATCCAGGCCGCCGGCGTAGACCTCCTCGGCCTCGACCGGCGTGTTCTCGAACACCGTGGTGCCGGAGGCGGTGAGTTGCTGGCCGAAGCCGTCCCAGTCGTCCAGCCTCGTGATCCCGGGGGCGTTCACGGACACCGTGGCGGCGATCTCCTCACCGTGGGCGTCCACGGCCGCCACGATGATCCAGTCGGCGTAGAGCGTGCCGGTGGAGTAGTACTTGGTGCCGTTGAGCCGCCAGGTGCCCTCGGAGTCTTGGGCCAGCGTGGTGGTCCCCTCCCCCACGGCGTTGTTGATCTCCGTGACGGCGTTGCCGACCACGGCCCCGTCCCCGAGGCGGCGCAGCCACCGGTCCCGGAACACCGGATCCGGGTGCCCCAGCACGTTCTCCTGGTTGATCAGGTGCGCACGCAGGGCCTGGACCAGGTTCGAGTCCGCCGCCGCCAGCTCCACGATCAGCCGTGCCTGCTCCGCGAAGGAGAGTCCGGCACCGCCGTACTCCACCGGCACCCGCAGAGAGGTGAACCCCGCCGCGGCCAGCCGCCGGACGGCGTCGCGGTCGATGATGTGCTCGGCCTCCCGTTCGGCGGCACTGTCCGCGATGGCGGCGAACACCGGAGCCATCCGCTCCCGGACGGCACGGTAGGCCTGACCGGACGATTCAGTCCCGGTGGAGGCGGCGGTGGAGAGCGCGGTGGCGCGCTCGGTGGTGGTGGTCATCATGCTCCTTCGGTGGTGGATGGGGTGGCGGCCTCCGCGGCGGCGGAGTTGCGGGCCGTGGAATGGAACGGCGGGATGGCGCCGTTGATCCGGTAGTCGCCCACGGCCTGGGTGCGGTAGATCAGCGGGGTGTGGCTGGCGATCGTCCGGGCGTTGAGCCAGTGCTGGTGCAGCTGCCGGCTGGCATCCGTGGCCGAGGCCCCGCCGGACTCGAAGATCTGGTTGGTGGCCTCCAGGATCAGATCGGACACCACGAGCGACGCCTCGGACAGCGCGATGTTGGCCCGGGCATGCGCCTGGACCACCACCGGGTCCTCCAGGTCGGTATGGCCCCGGACCTGGAGGAACGACTCCTCCACCACGGCCGCGGCGCCCCGCACGATGTGCCGGGCCGAGCCCACCTTGGCGGACACGGCACCGATGACCTGGTGCACCAGCGGGTCCTCCGCCGGCGTCTCCGCCGTCGCGTGGTCATAGGTGCGACGCCGGCCGCGGACGAACGCGGTGATCTCGGCCAGCGCGGTGCTGCCGATCCCCGCCTGGGTGGCCGCCAGCACGATCCACAGGACGGTGTAGGCCAGCACGCCCGTGGGGACGTTGAACTCCTGCGTCCGCTGGGCCCGCACGGGAACGTGGTCCAGGGTGGTGGTGCCGGAGGCGGTGAGCCGCTGGCCGAAGCCGTTCCAGTCGTCGATGCGCTGCACGCCGGGATCACGGGCGTCGATGATCGCGAAGACCGGGCCGTCCTCCTCGAGCCCGGGCCGGACCGCGGAGACCAGCAGGTAATCGGCGAAGATCGCCCCGGTGGAGTAGAACTTGTCACCCGTCAGGCGGGCCACCTCCGTGGTGCCCGTGGCGGCGGCCGACTGCACGGTGTCCAGGTCGGCGTCGATCCAGTGCACCGGGCGCCGGCCCGCGGACGGCGGCAGCTCCACCAGGGCGTTGCCGAAGATCCTCCCGGCCGCCACCCCGGCCAGCCACCACTCGGAGACCGCGCCCTGGGACTCGTTCTCGTGCTGCTCGGTGAACATGAAGTGCCCGTGCAGCGCCTGGGGCAGGTTGGAGTCGGCGGCGGCGAGATCCACCAGCAGATCGGCCAGTTGCGGCAGGCTCGCCCCGATGCCCCCGTGGTCGCGGCCGAGCCGCACCCGGGTGAACCCCGCGCCGCGGAGATGTTCAATGGCAGCGAACGCCAGCTCGTGATCCTGCTCGCGCTGTGCCGATCCCGCCGCGATGGCCGCAAAGACCGGCGCAAAGTGCGCGCTGAGCTGGGCGTCCGTCGGTCCCGAGGGGCCGATGGCTGCCCGCAGCTCCTCGAAGGTGGGCAGTCTGGTCAGCGCGGAGCGGTGTTCGAGGTGGGTGGTGTCCGTCATGGGTGTCCCCATCAGCCATGGCACACCGGAATGGCGTTGGCCCGGAACACGGCGTCATCGGGGCCCTGCGGCCGGGACACGCATTCACGGTGGTGCCGTACTTGCCCCGCGGTGGTCCCCGGAGGCCGAATCATCACCTGGAGCACCCCACTACGGTGAGAGGGTTGCCGTCCGGCCAGCCAGGGCTTAGCACCGGATCTCGTGATTCTGTTCTCGACCCTAGGCAGTCAGCTCGTGGCCGCCAAGCCTCGGGTCATGTTCAGCGGCCTGACGTCATCTGCGACCGGTTCCGTGCCGATGTGCCGCACCGATGGCTGCAGGCCGCCCCAGATGACGGTCTGTGACGGCCGGTGACGGACGGGACATTCCGGTCACCAGCGGTAGTCCAGGAACTTGCCGTCCAAGGTGATGACCACGCGGTCGCCATCCGGATCGGCACGGCGGTCGAGGTTGACCTTGAAATTGATGGCGCTCATGATGCCGTCCCCGAACTCCTCGTGGATCAACGCCTTCAGCGCCGGCCCGTAGACCGACATGGCCTCCATCAGCCGGTAGATCGTGGGATCGTTCATCACGGCCGGGTCGCTGCCCCTGTTCGGCTGCTGCTGCAGGCTCTCGGCCACGTCGTCGCCCAGACCGAGCATCTCGACGACGACGCCGGCCTGGGCTGCGGTCATCGGGTGCTGTCCCAGCAGCGCGGCCGTGGTCCACACCGGGGCGGCGCCGAGGGCGCCGGCGAGGTCCGCCCAGGTGAGGCCGGCACGGATGCGGGCCGCGTCGACGAGATCGGCAGCGTGCGCCTTGGGCATGATCGGGTCCATGGTCAGCGGCTCACGACGTGGTCGGACAGGGTCGGCAGCTTCGGCTGACGCTTAGCCCCCGTGCGGTAGTGGGTGGCGTAGAGGGTCAGGCCCACGAAGGAGAGGCCACCCACGAGGTTGCCGAGCACGGTGGGGATCTCGTTCCAGACGAGGTAGTCCATGATGGAGAACTCACCGCCCAGCATGAGTCCGGCCGGGAAGAGGAACATGTTGACGATGGAGTGCTCGAATCCCATGTAGAAGAAGAGCATGACCGGCATCCACATGATCAGTGCCTTGCCCACGACGTCCTTGGCCAGGAAGGCGGCGACCACACCGGTCGAGACCATCCAGTTGCAGAGCACGCCACGGATGAAGAGGGTCAGCATGCCGCCCGCTCCGTATTCGGCGTACCCCACCGTCCTCCCCTCGCCGATCGAGCCGATCTGCTGGGCCACCTCGTTCGGCGGGGTCTGGAAGCCGTAGGTCATGGTCACCACCATCATGATGGCCACGAGGAATGCTCCGGCGAAGTTGCCGACGAAGACCAGGCCCCAGTTGCGCAGCAGACCGCCGATGGTCACGCCGGGCCTCTTGTCGATCCACGCCAGCGGGACCAGGGTGAAGACACCGGTGAGCAGGTCGAATCCGAGCAGGTAGATCAGGATGAAGCCGACCGGGAACAGCAACGCACCCACGAGTGCGTTGCCGGTCTGCACGGTGACGGTGATGGCGAACGCGGCGGCGAGGGCCAGGATGGCACCGGCCATGAACGAGCGGATCAGGGTGTCCCGGGTGGACATGAAGACCTTGGACTCACCAGCGTCCACCATGTGCTTCACGAAGTCTGGCGGGCTGACATAGGACATGTGACATCACTCCAAGGGCGAGGGGCCGGGCATACCCCCAACCTAGGAAGAGTGCGTTTCTGCGGTGTTTCCGTCCCTGCACGGGGCCGCGAAATCTCCCTCACTCCCCCGGCGGGATGCGGTGAGATGCCCCTGCGCTCAATCCCGGCGAGGAAGCTCCCTGACCAGCTTCACCGCTGCGGTGAGCCGGTAGCTCGTCTCGAGCCACTCGGCGATCTCATCCCATCCTTCGTCCTGGGCCGGATCGAGTCCGTCCAGGTCGATGCCGAACCAGCCCGCGGGCCCCAGATAGGCCGGGCGGAAGGCCCGTGGATCCTGCTCCAGGAACGAGACGTCGGCCTCCTCGGGTCTGATCACCACCGCCTGCGGGTGCTGGACGTAGGCGTCCCCGGCGGCGGTCGAACCGGATCGTTCCTGGGCGCTGCCCGTGTCCTTGACCGAGGCCCCGTAGTAGGCGAAGACCTTCTGGGTGAAGAACGCCGGCCTCCCGTGGGAGACCTTCATGTCCGCCGCCGGGAGGGCCAAGGCCAAGGCGCGGACGCGCTGGAAGTGGCGGTCGCCGTCGTCGTACATCTGCGGGTGGGCCATCGGCCCAGTTTCCCCGGTGATCGAGGCCGCGTGAAGTCTCGGCCCCCTAGGCCCCGGGAACCGCGGCGTAGGCCGGCTCGGCCTTCTTGACCCGGCCGATGACCCACATGGTCACCGGGGACAGGACGATCTCGACGACGGACTTGAACACGAAGCCCACCAGCACATAGTTGAGGAACGTCGGCAGGTCCGTGATGCCGATGACGCCGGCGGCGATGGAGCAGAACACGAGGGTGTCCAGGAACTCGCCGACCAGGGTGGAGGCCGCCAGCCGGCCGAAGAGCAGGCGTTCGCCGGAGCGGCGCTTGAGGCGGACCATGAGCCAGGAGTTGGCGAGCTGGCCGATGAGGAAGCCAAGCAGGGAGGCGAGCACGATCAGGGGCACGGGCGCCAGGGTGCGGACGAGCGCGTCCTCGCCGTCGTACCACTCGGCGCCGGGCAGGGCGATGATGACCCAGAAGCAGAGCGCGGAGAAGACCGAGAGGGCGAACGTGGTGACGATGGCGCGCCGGGAGGCCTTGAATCCGTAGACCTCGGAGACCACGTCCCCGATGATGTACGCCAACGGGAAGAGGAAGAACCCGCCGTCCGTGACGATGGGCCCGAAGGTCACGCCCTTGGAGGCTCCGAGGTTGGACAGGATCAGCACGACGGCCATGACCGCCGTGAAGATGGCATAGAGGCCGGTGCCGGTGGGGGCGAAACGGGCGGGGGCGTGCTGAGGGGCAGGTGCGGAAGAGTTCACGTGGGGTCCTTGGGCGGTGGTTCGCCGAGGCCTCCGCCCCAGGGCGGGGTGGCGATCGGCTGTATTAACACTCACTGTGGTCCGGACGCGGCGACTGACGGCCTCAACGGCCCCGCGCTCACCCGCTGCCCCGGGTGGCGTTCGAACGACCCCTTATTCTTCCATATCCGCGCTGGTCGAGAGTGCTCGGTCCTACTGGATGATCATGGCGTCCAGGTCGGGTTCCTGGTCGATGACCCCGTACTTCACAGCCCAGCTCGCCGAAGGCCCGGAGCTACTGGCGGCGAGCGCCACGATGGAGTCGAATACCTATGACCGTAGCCATAGCCCCGCAAACTGTCTATGATTTTGTTGACAATCTTGTTCAATATCCGTGAAGCACGATCCGAGCAGCACCGCGTCCCCACAGGAGCCCGTCCATGACCGAACGCATCCGCGACATCGCCCACCTGTCCACCGTCGAGCTGTACACCCCGAAGTTCGAGGAGTCGCTCTGGTTCTTCCGAGACCTGCTGGCCATGCGCGAGGTCGGCCGCACCACGGAGAACGGTGGCGAGGTCGCCTACCTGCACTGCTGGGACGACTACGAGCCCTACTCCATCAAGCTCACCGAGAAGGAGCACGCCGGCGTCGGCCGCGTGGGCTGGCGCGCCCACAGCCCGGAGGCCCTGGAACGCACCGTGGCCCGCATCGAGGCGACCGGGCTCGGGGAGGGCTGGGTGGACGGCGAGCAGGGCCGCGGGCGCACCTACCGATACCAGAACCCGGACCGGCACCTGATGGAGGTCTACTTCGACACCCAGTGGTACGAGGCCACGGATGAGGACCGACCGGCACTGAAGAACCAGGCATCCAAGTTCCCCGGTTTCGGCGCCAACGCCCGCCGCCTGGACCACATCAACTACCTCACCGCGGACATGGCCGGCGTGTGCGAGTTCTCCGAGAAGGTGATGGGCGGCTACACCACCGAGTTCATCCAGCTCAACGACGGTGACGTGGGTGCCCACTGGTACACCTTCGGCCAGAAGTCCTACGACATGGTCTACTCGGACGACTGGACTGGCACGCCCGGGCGCCTCCACCACGTCGCCTTCGCCTCCGATACGCGCGAGGACATCCTCAAAGCCGCGGACATCTTCCTGGAGAACGGCATCTTCATCGAGTACGGCCCTTACAAGCACGCCATCCAGCAGGGCTTCTTCCTCTACGTGTGGGAGCCGGGCGGCAACCGCATCGAACTGGCCAACCAGGGCTCGCGCCTGATCCTGGCCCCGGACTGGAAGCCGGTCGGCTGGACCCAGGAGGAGCGCGCCAAGGGTCAGGCCTGGGGTATGAAGACCATCCCGACGTTCCACACCCACGGCACCCCGGTGGTGGAGGACGCGGACTCCGCGGCGAACCCGCATGAGGCACCGAAGCAGGACCAGGGCCTGGAGTCCTGACCTCACGTATTCTCGGGTCATGCCCCAGAACTTCGGTTGGTTCGCGTATGCGCCCCGGTCAGGATCCACTTTCGCCCCGAGCGCCAAGGCGGTCCTGTACCAGGACTCCAACGTCTCACCCCGTCGGCTGGCCGCATCACGCTGCTTCGCCGCAGCCTCGGCCGTGGCCTTCGGGGGGCTGACACTCGTCGAGCCCCGCAGCCTGGGACTCGGGGCGAAGGCTGCCTACCGGATCACGACGGCGGCGCTCACCGGCGCGTACACCGCCGCCACCCTGCCCGTCGGGACCACGGTGGGGATGCCCGCTCGCTACACCGACGGGCCGCGCGGACATTCGATCCCCCTGGTCGACATCGGGCGCGGTTCGGCGGCGCTGGCCGCCGGCGGCCTCTCCCTGGGCCTGGCCGAACCGCTCGAGGCACTGGACACCCGCATCACGGACTGGCTCGCCGAGCGCGGGGTGCGCCGCCCGCGCTGGTGGATGGCCGGCGTCGGGGTGGCGATGGTGGCGGCCGGCTGGGCCTCCGACCGGGCCGAGGCCCGTGCCCTGCAGCACGCGCTGCAGCAGGGTGCGGATGAGTACACCGAGGACGGCGGCCACGGCCCCGTCGACCCCGCCGTCTCAGCCCTCCTGGACGCACTGCTGGTGCCCGGCGTCCCCGGTGCAGAGGCCTTGCGGCTCCAGCTGAAGACGGTGGAGCAGCAGGACGCGGGTGCCGGGTTCAGCACGGATGCCTTCCTGGTGGTCCACCCGGACACCCCGCGGATCACCCCGCGGACGCAGACCTGGCCGGTCAAGGCCCGGTTCCAACGCGGCGACGCCCTGTTCGAGATCGAGCTGCAGATCCACGATGGGCGGCTGGAATCGGTGTCCGTCATGCTGGCCGACGAGATGTACGGGCCGGACAGCCCGGTGGACCACGAGGCAGCCATCGAGTCGATCACCGCCTGGCCGGCCCCCGAGGAACTCGAGTTCACCACCGAGACGGCGGACCCCCTCGGCTGATCTGATGGTGACCGGCGCCCTGGCGTGATGAGCAACTGCTATCCATCCACCCCGTACTTCTTCAGAGACGTGAGCAGTCCCTTGAAGCGCTTCCGCCCCTCGTCGGTGGCCTGGACCACCGTGAGGGGATACCGGCCCTTGAGCTCCTTGCGGACCCTCACGAGATGGCGGTCGGCAAGATGGGAGACCGCTCGCGAGATGTCGGGGGTGTTCAGGCCCGTGAACTCCTGGATCGTGGCATAGTCCGACTCCTCGACCTGGACGAGGAAACCCAGAACCTTGAACCGGGGTGGAGTGAAGAGCGAGCGGTCGAATCCCCCGTCGCTCATCGAGGCCTCCTGAACATCAGGGCGACCAGCAAGCCGAACAGCACCATCGGCGCGGCGGGCGCCAGGTAGATGACGGCCTCCGATTCCGGCCGAATCCGATACAGGTTCCAGGAGGTCACGAACGTGATGACAGCGACGGCCATGGCGACGTAGTGCGTGTAGGACGGAATGCGCGGTTCATTGCGACGATTGATGCGGAAGGAGCGGAAGGCGATCATGCCGAGTGCGGCGAATCCGCTCAGCACCAGGCCAGCGCCATGTCCGAAGGCAGCCCCCAACCCTCCAACATAGGCGACCAGGGGTAGGCCCACCAGCAGGGTGATGTCTGCGACCGTCAACCTTCTCGGCGGTGCCGATGGGACCTCCGGCTCCTTCACCCGGCCCGTTGCTTCATTCATGGTGCGCCTCCTTCCACGTTCAGTCTGTGCAAGTAGTTGCAAATATGCAACGACAAACACGGGATTACAACTGAGTCACACGTTGTGGCCCCCGCTGACGCTGGACAGGGCCACTACGTGTGACTCAGTTGCTGGGGTCGCTGGGCTCAGAAGCCGATCTCGGCGCGCTGCTTCGTCTCCGCAGCGTGCTTGGCCTCGGCCTTGACCAGGATCTCGGCGGCGCGGACGCGGGGAACGATCGCGACCCCGTCGTCGTCCCCGAGCACCAGGTCGCCCGGATGCACCACCACGGTCCCGACGGCGGCCGCCACCCCGCCCACGAACGGCCCGTTGCGGTAGGGGCCGGCCGGCGTCGTGCCCCGGGCGAAGACCGGGAACCGCATCTGCTCGAGGTCCACCGCGTCCCGGACGCTGGCGTCCAGGACGAAGCCGACGCAGCCCTGGGCCATGGCCCGGCCGGCGATGAGCTCTCCGATGAGCGCCCGGTGGGTGGCCGCCTGGCCGTTGACCACCAGCACGTCACCGGGCTGCAGGGTGGGGATGGTCTCGTGGATGCCCAGGTTGTCCCCGCCGGCCACCGTCACGGGGACGGCACGGCCGGCCAGCTTCGCACCGGCGGAGGGCCACACGGACTGGATGCCGGAATCGACCACGTTGAGTCGGTCCATAGCGTCACCGACGTTGGCCACCGGCAGGGCGGCGAAGCGCTCGATCAGCTCGACCTCGGTCAGCTCAGCCAGCTCGCTCACAGGCTGTCCACCACGTTCGGGACCAGGCGCATGAAGGCCTCGGCCTGGCGGATCTCCTTGTTCCCGGTGACCTTGCGGGCATGGTTGCCGCGGTGCTCGGCGCGCTCGGCGTAGTAGGACTGCAGGTAGACCTGCGCCTTCATCTCGGCCATGGCGGCCTTCTTCTGCTCGAAGACGGCGGTGATGTCCACGAAGACAGACGGCATGAAGCCGCACAGTTCGGGCTGGTGGGGCTCGAAGACCAGGAACTCGCTCGGCGGGGCGGTCTTGAACCCGGACTCGACGCCGGCCCCCGAGGTCATCAGGCGGGCCTTCTGGACCATCTCGTAGGCGACCGGGTGGTCCGGGTTGAAGGGGTCCTTGTCCGGGTGGGTCAGCACCACGGTCGGGGCGAACTCGCGCATCAGGTCGGCCAGCCGCTCGATGTCCGAGTGGTCGTTGACCAGGGGGTAGTCGCCGAGATCAAAAGCTTCGAAGGAGGCGCCCAGGTGCTGGGAGGCCTTCTCGGCCTCCTGGTGGCGGATGCGCTTCACGTTCTCCTCGGTCTGTCCCTCCTCCTGCCACAGGACCCCGGACTCGCCGCGCTCACCATAGGTCAGGGCGACGACCTTGGCCTCGCCACCGGCCTTCACGAACGTCGCCACGGCGCCCGCGGCGCGCCAGACGAAGTCAGCGGAATGGGCCCCGACCACCAGGAGGCGGCCGGCGGAACGGTCGGAGGGGGAATCACTGGTCATGGTGGGGGTCCTTTCGGGGGTGTCAGCGCCGGTGCTTCGGGGCTGGATGCTCACTCTTGCTCCCAGCGTAGACACGAATCCGCAAAACTGCCAACAAAATTGTTGACAATCCAACTCACTACGGGGATAGTGACATGTGTTTCAGATCACCGCACGACGACCTCGACCGACGCCCCGTGACCAGATCCGAGAAAGGTTTCGATCCTTGCCTTCGAACCACCCCGTCGCTCCAGCCGCAGAGACGCCCCACTCACCGACGCCGCCAGCCGGCGCGGTAGCCCCCACCCCCGCCGAACAGCGCAAGGTCCTCGGCGCCAGCTTCGTGGGCACCGCCATCGAGTGGTACGACTTCTTCATCTACGGCTCGGCGGCGGCCCTGATCTTCGGGCCACAGTTCTTCCCGAGCGAAGACCCGATCGCCGGGACGCTCGCGGCCTTCGCGACCTTCGCAGTCGGGTTCATCGCCCGGCCGATCGGCGGGCTGCTCGCCGGCCACTTCGGCGACCAGATCGGCCGTAAGAAGATGCTGCTGATCACCATGCTGGTGATGGGCGGTGCCACCGTGGGCATCGGCCTGCTGCCGAACTTCGCGACCATCGGCGTCTGGGCGCCGATCCTGCTGGTGGTGCTGCGCTTCGTCCAGGGCCTGGGCGTGGGCGGCGAGTGGGGTGGTGCCGTCCTCATGGCGGTCGAGTACGCCCCACGGAACCGGCGCGCCCTGTTCGGCGCGTTCCCGCAGATGGGCCTGCCGGTCGGCATCATCGTGTCCAACCTGGTCTTCATCCTCGTCACGGCCACCCTCGCCCCGGAGGCCTTCGAGGCCTGGGGTTGGCGCGTCCCGTTCCTGGTCTCCGCCCTGCTGATCATCGTGGCCCTCTACCTGCGGTTCAAGGTCGAGGACTCCCCGGTCTTCCAGCAGACGCAGGAGAACGACGAGGTGCACCGCTTCCCGCTCGGCGAGCTGCTGCGTCACCACGGCTGGACCACCCTGCTCGCCGGCCTGGCCTCCGCGGCCTCCCCGGCCATCGGCTACCTCTACTCCGTGTACATGCTCTCCTACGGCACCGAGGCACTGGGCCTCCCCCAGCCCACCATGCTCTGGCTGATCGTCGGCGGTGCGGTGGTCCACCTGGTCACGGTGCTGCTGGGGGCCATGCTGGCGGACCGCTTCCGGCAGAAGTCCGTCTTCGTGGTCGGTGCGGCACTCGTGGTCCTGGGTGCGTTCCCGTTCTTCTGGCTCGTGGACACGGCACAGCCGGTGCTCATCCTGCTCGGCTTCGCCGTGCTCCTGCTCGCCCAGTCGTTCATGGCCGGCCCGCAGGCGGCCCTGGTGGCCGAACTGTTCCCCGCCAACGTTCGCTACTCGGGGGCCTCCACGGCCTACCAGATCGGCTCGATCATCGGCGGCGGGTTCGCCCCGCTGATCGCCACCAGCCTCTACGCCAGCTTCGGTGCCTCCTGGCCGATCTCGCTGTACATCCTGGCCCTCGGCGTGCTGGCGCTGGTGGCGATCCTGCCGCTGAGGACCGGCCGCTTCGACGCCTCCTGGGAGAGCTCGCGGTAACGGATCACGACGACGGCTCCCCGCCCAGGCGATGTTCCGTGCGGCGGAAGGACGCCTCAGGATTACTCGGCCCGGGGACCACAATTGACCCGACACGGCCATGCCGGCACCCGGAACGGTACCGACCGCCAGCCTCACCCTGAGCCTCGGCTCCCACCACCCATCGGAGGAACCATGACCGCCCAGCCCCTCGAAGACCTGCGCCAGACCCTGGCCGCGGACGGCTACATCCTGACGATCGACGAGTCCGGCGACCGGCTCGACGCCCGCATCCGTGCCGAGGACGGGGTCTGCGGGGACTGCCTGGTGCCGAAGAACCTGATGGCCGCCATGATCTCCAACGCCACCGGCACCGCCGCAGACTCCATCGACATCACCTACCCCACGGAGATCGGCGACGACGGCCAGCTGGTGTGAGTCTGGTCTGAGCGCGCCGCCGGCCGGGGGCTTTGCCCCCGGCCGGCGGTGAGTGGCGGTGTGTTCATCGGAGTGGCATCACTGCTCCACCCAGACCCGGTCATACAGGACCCCGCTGTTGACCACGAGGGCCGGGATGGGCGTGGTGAGTCCGGGGCCGTGGACGCCCTGACGGACCACCTGGGCCGGGGAGAAGGCCATGCCGAAGGGGCCGTAGGCCTCGTCGGAGATCATCTTCGCGGCCTGTTTGTACAGTTCGCCGCGCTCCTCCTGGTCCACGGTGGACGCGGCATTCGTCAGTACTTCATCGAGCTCGGTGTTCAGGTTCTCCTCCAGCGCCTGGGTCGCCGTCTCGGCGCCGTCCGGCAGCGGAGTGCCGCTGAACGGAGAGGTGGAGCCGAAGCGGACGGCCACGCCGATGCCGGCGGCGGGCTCCCATGCGCCCGCGGTCTGGAGCATGGACTCCCACTCGCCGCTGGTGAACTTGGTGATGACGTCGCCGAGGGGCTTGGAGTCGATCGTGACATCAATCCCGGCGTCCTGCCACTGGGTCTGCAGGGCGGTGGTGACCTGGCGGGCGGTCACGATGTCCGTGGTCCCCAGCTCCACCGTAAGCCCACCGATCTCCTCGACCAGCTCCCGGGCCTTCTCGGGATCGTAGGTGCGGTATCCCTCGACCTCGGGCTCGTAGAACAGGCCACCGGACGCGGTGAACGACTGCGACATGTCACCCTGTCCCCCGAAGAGCCCCTCATTGATGGCCTCGAAGTCCGTGGCGTAGTAGATGGCCTCCCGCGCCTTTTTGTCATCAATCGGCGCCTGACGCGTGTTCAGTTGGATCACATACGGAGAGGTCGGCGCACCGGGAGTGGTGGTCAGGTTCGGGTTCTCCTGCGCCTGCTCGATCAGCGTGACCGAGCTCAGGCCCTCGATCGCATCGCCCTGGCCGGCCTGCAACGTCTGATACAGCACCTGGTCGCCGCCCACAGACTGGAAGGACAACTCGTCCAGGTACGGCAGGCCGTCCTTGAAGTACTCCTCGTTCCGGGTCAGCTCCAGCCGTTCGGACAACCGGTTGGCGTCGACGGTGAAGGGCCCTGCCGCAACCGGCGCTTGACTGTACTGATCCGCGCCCATCTCCTGATACGCCGTGGGCGAGCCGATGAAGTTCAGGCTGGTGGAGGGCATGGCGTTGACGAAGGCACCGTTGGCCACCGAGAAGTGGACCTCGAAGGTGAGGTCGTCCACGGCCTGGACGGCCCCGAGCCGTTGCTCGATCACGGCCTCATCCACGTCCTCGGGCAGGGCCGCATAGAGGTCGTCCAGGAACTGCTGATCCAGGTCCGGCATGTCCCGCGTGAGATCGAGGTCCAGTTGGGGCGTACCCGTGCTGCCGGAACTCAGCGCACGGATCCAGTTCCACACCACCGCATCAGCGTTCAACGGGGATCCGTCCGAGAAGGTGATGCCCTCCCGCAGCTTCACCGTCAGGGTCAGCCCGTCCTCAGAGAATTCATAACTCTCGGCCTGGTTCGGCACGATCTCCGCGTTCTGGCCGTTCTCATCGGCCTCGAGGGTGAACAGTCCGCCGAAGATCGCCGAGTTCTGCGGCATGTTGGCGCCGACCGTGTTGGAGGTCGCCGGGTCCAGCCCCGTGGACCACCCACCGGCGAAACCGGCATCGAGCAGCACGGTCAGGTCACCGCCGGTCTGAGGCTCGCCCACGTTGGCGGCGGCTTCGGTGGCTTCGCCTTCCGCATTGGGCTCTCCCCCACCGCAACCAGCGAGGACGAGACTGAGGCTGGCCGCCAGGGCCAGGGTGCCGAGGAGCCCGCGGCGCGGACCCTTCTGGCGGGGCATGGTATTCATGACGACTCCCAAGAGGACGGTGATGGAGGATCAGCCAGAGTGATTCACGTCACATTGACTTCACGGAAGTCTGTCCCAGGTGGCCGGCAGCTACCATGCACCTTCCGTCGGACGAAAGGCGCTACGCGGGCATGGCAGCCCTGGCGCCCTCCGGATGCCCGTTGGTGGGCAGGCCGTCGTCGTCCAGGGGGAAATGACAGGCCACGAACCCGCCGCCCGAACACGGTTCCAGCTTCGGCTCCACGGCCGCACAGACGTCCTGGGCAAAAGGGCAGCGGGTGCGGAACCGGCACCCCGAGGGCGGATCCAGCGGGCTCGGGACGTCCCCGGGCAGGGTGATGGGGCGCTTGGCCACCCCGGTCTCCGGGTCGAGGCCGGGCACCGAGTCCAATAGGGCACGCGTATAGGGGTGGCGCGGCGTCTCATACATCCGGTCCGAGGGGGCGATCTCGGCCAGTTGGCCGAGATAGAGCACTGCGACCCGGTCGCTGACCTGCTTCACCGTGGCGAGGTCGTGGGCGATGAAGAGGTAGGACAGCCCCAGTTCCACGCGGAGCTTCTCGAACAGGTTGATCACCTGGGCCTGGATGAGGACGTCCAGGGACGAGATGGCCTCGTCGCAGATGATGACCGCCGGGTCCAGGGCGATGGCCCGGGCGATCGCGACGCGCTGAGCCTGTCCGCCGGACAATTCCATGGGCCTGCGCCGCAGGTAGGTGTCCGGGTCCAGGCCCACGAGGTCCAGGAGTTCCCGCACCTTCGCCCGACGTTCCTGCCGGCTCAGTGAGCGGTGGCTGTCCAGTGGTTCGGCCACCACGTCCTCGATCCGCCACCGCGGGTTCAGGGAGCTGAAGGGATCCTGGTAGACCATCTGGAAATTGGACCAGACCTTCTTCAGCTCTTTGCGGCTGAGCCCGGTGAGGTCCTCGCCCCCGAACACCACGGATCCCGACTTCGGCCGGTCGATCTGGATCACGGCACGGGCCAGGGTGGACTTCCCTGAGCCGGTCTCCCCCACGATCCCCAGGGTCTCGCCAGGCATCAGGTCGAACGAGATGTCGGAGACGGCATGGACCACTCCCTCCTTCACTCCTCCGGGTCCCCGGCTCTCGAACTCCTGGACGATGTTCCTGACGGACAGCAACGGTTCGCTCATGACTCAGTCTCCTCTCGGGGATCGCCGGTCACCGGATGCCAGCACGCGTACCAGTGGCCGGCGTCATGCTCCAGCAGCGCCGGCGCCGTGACACAGGTCTCGGTCGCCCGGACGCATCGCGGCCGGAACGGGCAGTCCTCGATCTGCTGGGAGGGATCCGGCGGGTGCCCGCCGATGACGGTCAGGGCCGAGTGGGATGGCCGGGACACCTGGGGAATGGCTTCCAGGAGGGCGCGAGTATACGGCATCCTGACGTTGGCGAACAGTTCCGAGGTCTCGGCCTGCTCCACCACCTGGCCGGCATACATGACGAGAACCTCGTCGGCATAGCTGGCCGCCAGTCCCAGGTCGTGGCTGATCATGATGACCGCGGTCCCCAGCCGCTCGCGCAGGTCCACCAGCAGTTCCATGATCTGGGCCTGGGTGGTCACATCCAAGGCCGTGGTCGCCTCGTCCGCGATGAGGACCTTGGGGTCGGAGGCCAGCGCGATGGCGATCATGACGCGCTGGCGCATGCCGCCGGACAGCTGGTGCGGAAACTGGTGGAACCTCTTCTCGGGGGCCGGCAGTCGCACCAGTTTGAGAAGTTCGACGGCCCTCTCCGCTGCCTCCTTGCGGCCGATCGTTCGATGGGTCCGGACTGATTCCACGATCTGCGCACCCACCGACATGGTCGGGTTCAACGAGCGCGCCGGGTCCTGGAAGACCATGGAGATCTCCTGGCCCCGCACCAACCGCATCTTCCGGTCACTCAGGCCCACCAGTTCCTTGCCGTCGAGGTCCGCGGACCCCGAGACCTTGGCGCTGGGCGGCAACAGGCCCATCAGGGCGCGGACGGTGACGGACTTGCCCGAGCCCGATTCACCGATGATGGCCAGCATCTTCCCGGGCCGGACGTTGAAGGACACTCCCTTGGCGGCCCGGATGCGCTTGCCGGCCCGCGTGAACGTGACCTGCAGGTCTCTGACCGTGAGGATCGGCTTGTCTCCGATCCCGTCGGTGATGGCCGGATCTGGTGTGATAGTCATGGTCGTGCTCATCGCCCACTCATCTCGTCGCGGATGTTCTCACCCAACAGGTTGAAGGACAGCACCGTGGCCAACAGGGCCAGGCTGGGCCACAGCACCAGCAGTGGTGTGGCGGACATCGATTGCTGGCCCTCGAAGATCATGTTCCCCCAGCTCGGTGCGGGCGGTGGGATGCCGAGGCCGAGGAAGCTCAGGGCGCCCTCCGTCACGATCACGATGCCCATGCCGAGCATGGCGAAGTTCAGCATCTGCGGGGTGATGTTCGGCGCCACGTGCCTCAGGAGGATGCGCCAGGCCGGGCTTCCGCTGAGCTCGGCGGCCTGCAGGTACGGCATGGTCATCACCCTCAGCGTGGCCGAGCGGGCCACTCGGGCCACGGCCGGGATGCTGAAGGCGGACAAGGCCAGGATGGTGTTCGGGATACTCGGGCCCAGGGCCTGGGCGATGAAGATGGTGAGGACCAGGGAGGGGAAGGCGATGAACACGTCCAGGACGCGCATGATGAGGTTGTCCACCCGGCCGCCGACATAGCCGGACAAGGCGCCGATGCCCCCACCGACGGCGAGGCCGATGAGGTTGACCGAGATGGCCACGATCAGCGACGACTGGCCACCGTGCAGCAGCCGGGCCAGGACGTCGTTGCCGTTGATGTCCGTGCCCAGCAGGTGGCCGGGGCTGCCCGGCGGCAGGGCGCTTTCCAGGATGCTGCCGCCGACCGGGGCCGGAACGGGAAACACGTACGGGGCCACGAAGCAGGCCAGCAGCAGCAGGCTGACGAAGGCCACCGGCAGGCCGACCACCAGCCGTTGGCGCAGGCGGCCCCAGCGCAGGTCGGAATCGTCGTGGACTTCGGGCAACGCGGCGAGGACCGCGGGGGCTTCAGTGACTGCCATAACGGATCCTTGGGTCGAGGACGGCGTACATCAGGTCGACGACGAGGTTGGCGAGCACGGCCACGGCCGCGAAGATGAACACGCACATCTGCACCACGGCCACGTCCTGGGACATCGCACCCTCGAGCATCATCATGCCCATCCCCGGCATCGCAAAGATCTGTTCGATGATGACCGTGCCACCCACCAGGGTGCCGATGTTCAGGCCCACGATGGTCAGCAGTCCGAAGGAGGAATTGCGGAAGGCATGGAGCCAGAGGACCAACCCGGGGCGGACGCCCTTGGACCGGGCTGTGTCCACGTAGTCGGCGGAGTTCATCTGCTCGACGAGGTCGCCGCGCAGGAAACGGGTATAGAAGGCTGCCAGGGGGACGGCCAGTGCCAGGACCGGCATGGCGACCGATCTCAGGTTGGGCACCAGTCCGTCCTCCAGGGGGACGAACCCGATGGCGGGCAGCATCTGCAGCGTGATGGCGAAGACCAGGACGAGCAGCATGGCCAGAACGAAGTTCGGAATGGCCAGCATGGTCATGGCGACCACCATGGTGGCCCGGTCGAACAGTCCGCCGGGCTTGCGTGCGGCCATCAGGGCCACCGGGATCGCGATCCCGAGGGAGACCACGAAGGCGAGGACGACCAGCTCCAGGGTGACGGGTGCGCGATCGGCGATCATGTCCGCCACCGACTGGCCGCTGACGGAAGACTGACCGAGATCGCCGCGGAAGAGGCCGAAGAGCCAACCGAAATATCGCTCCGGGGCGGGCCGGTCCAGGCCCATGCGCTGGCGCACGGCCTCGACCTGCTCCTCGGAGGCATCCATGCCGGCCTGGTTCCGAGCCGGGTCCCCGGGCATCATCTCCAGCAGCACGAAGACCAGGACACTGATGGCCACCAGCAACGGAATGGTCATGAGCAGGCGACGGCCGAACAGCCTGAGCAGGGGCGAGCCGCTGCCGGTGCCCCGAGCGGCCCCGCGTGCCTGCCTGCCGGGCGGTTTGGTCCCGTCTGGCCGGGCCGCGTGGGGGTGGACGGCGGTGTCAGTCACTGTTCAACCCACACGCGCTCGTAGATGACCCCGGGATTGACCGCCAGGGCAGGAATCGGGGTGGTGAGCCCGGGGCCATGGACGCCCTTGCGGACCACCTGGGCCGGGGAGAAGGCGATACCGAAGGGACCATATGCCTCGTCCGAGATCATCTTCGCGGCCTGCTGGTAGAGCTGTTCACGTTCCTGTTCGTCCACCGTTCCGGCGGCGTCCTGGATGACCTGGTCCAGGTCGGTCTGCAACCCACCCGCCAGGGCCTCGGCCGCGGTGCTGGCGCCCTCCGGCAAGGGGGTCCCGCTGTACGTGGAGGTGGAGCCGAAGCGGACGGCCACCCCGATGCCGGCGGCCGGGTCCCATGCGCCCGCGGTCTGGAGCATGGACTCCCACTCCCCGGTGCCGAACTTGGTGATCACGTCACCGAGGGGCTTGGAGTCGATCGTGACGTCGATCCCGGCCTCCTGCCACTGGGTCTGCAGCGCCGTGGTGACCTGGCGGGCGGTCACGATGTCCGTGGTCCCCAGCTCGACCTTGAGCCCGCCGATCTCCTCGACCAGCTCCCGGGCCTGCTCGGGATCGTAGGTGCGGTACCCCTCGACCTCCGGCTGGTGGAACAGGCCACCGGACGCGGTGAACGACTGCGACATGTCACCCTGCCCGCCGAACAGTCCCTCGTTGATGGCCTCGAAATCCGTGGCGTAGTAGATCGCCTCCCGCGCCTTCTTCTCATCGAACGGCGCCTTGCGCGTGTTCAGCTGGATCACGTACGGGGAGGTCGGCGCCCCCAGGGTGGTGGTGACCTGTGGATTGGATTGAGCCTGCTCGATCAGGGTCAGCGAGCTCAGGCCCTCGATCGCATCGCCCTGGCCGGCCTGCAACGTCTGGTACATGACCTGGTCTCCGGCCACGGACTGGAAGGACAGCTCGTCCAAGTACGGCAGGCCGTCCTTGAAGTACTCGTCGTTCTTGTCCAGGTCCAGACGCTCACTGATGCGGTTGGCCTCCACCGTGAACGGCCCCGCCGCCACGGGGGCCTGACTGAACTCCTGGGCACCCATCTCCCGATACGCCGTCGGCGAGGCGATGAGGTTCAGGTTGTTGTAGGGCATGGCGTTCACGAGGGCGCCGTTCGCGGTGGCGAGCTCGATCTCCAACGTCACGTCATCCACGGCACGGATGGCTCCCAGCCGCTGCTCGATCAACTCCTGGTCCACGTCCTCAGGCAGGGCCGCGTAGAGGTCGTCCAGGAACTGCTGGTCCAGTTCCGGCACCGGCAGGTCCTGGGCCAGGTCCAGTTGCGGGGCTCCTGTGCTCCCCGAGCTGAGGTTGCGGATCCAGTTCCACAGGACGGCCTCAGCATCCATGGGCGTCCCGTCCGAGAAGGTGATGCCCTCCCGGAGCTTCACCGTCAGGGTCAGCCCGTCCTCCGAGAACTCATAGCTCTCGGCCTGGTGGGGCACGATCTCCGCGTTCTCACCGTTCTCATCCGCCTCGAGGGTGAACAGTCCGCCGAAGATCGCCGAGTTCAGCGACTGATTCGCCCCCACCGAGTTGGAGGTGGCCGGGTCCAGCCCGGTGTCCCAGCCGCCGGAGTACCCGGCGTCCAGCAGCACCGTCAGGTCACCGCCGGACTGGGGTTCACCCGCCGCGGCTTCCCCGTTGTCCGAGGCGTTGGTGCCGGCATCCCCGGCTCCGCAGCCGGCGAGGACGAGGCCCAGGCTCGCCGCCAGGGCGACGGTTCCCAGGACCCCGCGGCGCGGGCCCTTCTGGCGTGGTCTACAGCTCATGACGACTCCCCACAGTGGTGGACGACAGGACCGGGATGTGACCTACAGCACATCTCGCTTACGAGAAGTCTGGCCCAGTCAGAGAGTCGCTCACAGGTGAATTCCATCGGGTGAAAGCCAGTCGGAAGCCATCAGGGCAGGTGGCCGGTCAGCCCTCTCCCAGCCAGCGCAGCGCGTTGCGTGAGCTGATGTCCTCCCACTGCTCCGCAGGCAGGTCCATGTCACGCAGGGTCTTGGCCACCGGGTCCTCGCGGAGCATCGCGGGGAAGTCCGATCCCACCAGCAGCCGGTCGGCTCCGAGCAGGTCGATGAGATAGCGCAGCGCCCGGTGGTCGAAGACCATCGAGTCGTAGTAGAACCGCCGCGCGATCTCCAGAGGCGAGGGGCCGTCGTCGTGCATCACGGCCCGGTCCAGGTCCACCGGACCCTCATTCCAGGCGCCGCCCCAGAAGTAGTTGG
The DNA here is from genome assembly GCF_042433045.1 of Citricoccus parietis. NCBI lineage: Bacteria > Bacillati > Actinomycetota > Actinomycetes > Micrococcales > Micrococcaceae > Citricoccus > Citricoccus parietis. The sequence continues at coordinate 146,421 of NZ_JBHLWH010000013.1, forward strand.
CCCGCGGCAGCATCATGGCGAAGCCGCCGGCGGCATGGCTGAACGAGATGCGCAGGTCCGGGCAGGCGGCGGCCGTGCCGCCCAGCACCATGGAACCGGCCGCGAACATGCCCTCCACCCCCACGACATAGGTCCCCATGGCGGACGTCGGCAGCCGGTTCATGTGTGAGGGCATGGCGTGGACGAACACGGACAGGCCGAGCCGTTCGGCCTCCTGGAAGAAGCCCAGGAACCTCTCGTGCCCGATCGAGTCCCCCAGGATGTTCGAGGCGATCTCGACGCCGGCCAGGCCCGCCTCCTTGATCGCGGCCAGTTCGCCGGTGGCGGCGTCCGGGTCCTGCAGCGGCACCATGCCGAGACCGGTCAGCCGGTCCGGGTCATGGCCGCACAGTTCCGCGGTGAAGTGATTGACGTGCTGGGCCAGGGCCAGGCCGTCAGCGGGAGGGAGGTCGTACTTCAGCAGCGGCGGCATCGGGCTGACCACCTCCCGGTCCACGCCCGAGGCGTCCTGCGCCTCGAGGCGCCGTTCAGCGGCGAAGAACACGTCCTTGGCCCGGAACCGCATCTCGCCGAAGGCCAGGGTGCGGTCCGTGGAGCCCGCCACGGACTCCATGGAGGGGAAGCAGGACGGGGCGTCCTCGGGGTAGCCGTCTGGCAGCACGTGGGCATGGGCGTCAATGATCATGGGGATGTCCTTCTCCCGTTCGGGGATGACTCAGTGGCTCGTGGTCAGGAGGTGCGGCGCCACCACTGGATCAAGGGTTCGGCCGAGATGGGGTTGGACGGTGACGTGGATGGCGCTCTTGTCCTCGCGGTCTCCGGCGAGGGTCTCGATGGCCTCGGCCACCTGTTCCAGGCCGAAGGTGTGGGTGTGCAGGCGTTCCAGCGGGAAGCGTCCGGATTCCAGCAGGGCGATGGCCTTCTCGTTGGCGGCAGCGTCCACGCCGTAGGCGCCCCGGACGGTGAGTCCCCGGTTGATCAGCAGGTCCGTGCTGAGGGGGATCTCGCCACCGCCCTTCAATCCGGCCAGCACCACGCGGCCGCCGTGGCGGACGACCTTCAGGGCGTCCGTGACCGGTCCCGCCGCCATGGGAGTCAGGTCCAGCGAGACATCCGCCATCCGGCCCCCGGTGATCTCCGTGACGGCCTCGACGATGTCCCGTCCGTCCGGCCCGTCCACCACCACGGTGTGGTCCGCGCCCAGCTCCGCGGCGACGGCCAGCTTGTGCCGGTCGGACTCCAGCCCGGTGATGATGACCGTGCGGGCGCCGGCGGCCTTGGCCGCCATCACAGCGGCCAGCCCTCGCTGGCCGGCCCCGAGGACCACGAGGGTGTCCCCCAGGCCGACCTCGCCCAGGTCCACCGCCCAGCGGACTCCGGCTCCCAGGGGGTTGTACATGGCAGCGATGTCGATGGGTAGGGATGGGTCGACCTTGTGCATCACCGCGTTGGGCGCGAGGTACAGGTACTCGGCAAAACCACCGTAGAGGGACGGCTCCACGTCCACCGGGGTGACGCCATGGCCGTTCTGCTTGTGGCGGCAGGCCTGGTAGCGGCCCACGAGGCAGTCGGCACAGGACCGGCACGGCACGATCACCTCGAGGGCCACGCGGTCACCCACCTGGACGCCCCACCGTTCGGCAGCACGTTCGCCGAGCTCTTCGATGATGCCCAGCGGCTCGTGCCCGGGAATGAAGGGCGGCCTCGACCTGCCTTGGAGATGGCCGCGGAAGATCTCCACGTCCGAACCGCAGATACCGTTGGCCTCGACCCTCATCAGGCCATCGTCCGGGCCGATCACCGGCCGGGGGAACTCCCGGATCTCGAGGGCGCTGGGACCGGTCTGGACCACGGCCCTCACGGTGTCCGGCAGGTGGTCATGCAAACGCTGAGTCATCGTCAGTCTCTCCTTAGCGGGCCACGGTGGCCACGGGCGGGGTGGCGGGGCCGCTGCGCCCGAAGGGGCCGCCGTCCACCGCCAGGATCTGGCCGGTGATCCACCGGGCTTCGTCGCTGAGCAGGAAGGCGGCGGCATGGGCGATGTCCCAGGCGCTGCCCTCCTTCTTCAGGGTGGTGCTCTCCCGGCGGGCCTCACGGAAGCGCTCGTCCATATTGGCGGCGGCGAAGGAGCCCCAGATGGCACCCACCTCGATGCAGTTGACGCGGATCCCCTGCGGCCCGAGCGTGGAGGCCGCTCCCACGCTGAAGTTCTCCAGGCCGGCCTTGGCCACGCAGTACGGCATGCCGGGTCCGCGAGCGCTCACCCCCACGGAGGAGATGTTGAGGATGGCGCTGCCCGGCGGCAGATGGGGCACCGCGTGGCGAGTGACGGACCAGGCGGAGGTGAAGTTGATGTTCATCAGTTCGTCGAGCCGTTCGGGGGTGACCTCGAAGATCCCTGCCCGGTCTCCGCTCGCCACGTTGTTCACCAGGGTGTCCAATCCGCCGAGGAGTCCGGCGGCCTCGGTCACGGCCTGCTCACACGCGGCATCGGTGGTCACGTCCGCGGTCAGGGCGTGGGCCGTGCCGCCCTCGGCCGTGATCCGGTCGACGGTGCGCTGGGCCGCCTCCGCGCTGCGGTCCAACACCACCACGGACGCGCCGCGGGCCGCCAGGAGCCGGGCGATGCCGTACCCGACGCCGGGCAGGTCCCCATTCTGTCCGGCCCCCGTGATGAGGGCTCGGCGCCCGGCCATCCGGGCGGTCCCCCGGGCGGCCAGCGGATCCTCCAGCGGTGTGCCGGTCAGGCGTTCCTCGACGTCAGTGCTGGTCATCGATCATCCTTCTGTGGTGACGTGCCGGTGGGTTGCGGTGTTCCGGTGGTGATGGCCACGGGTTTCCCGGACCAGTCGGCGAAGTACCGCACCACCATGGAGATCCCCGCGTTGCGGGACCCCGCCACGGCCACGATCATGGAGGCCGGGTCAGCGATGGTGCGTTGGAACTGGTCCGGGTCTGTGGTGTCCCTGTTGTCGCCGGTGGCCCCCGGGAACCGGACTCCGTTCTCGTTGGCCCGGTCCTTGCCCACAGAGGCCAGCTGGCCCTTGGTGCGTCCGGAGTGTTCGGCGAGCCACGCCGCCACGTCGGCACGGGAGAACCCGGCCTTGGCCAGCTGGTTGGCGTGCTCGGGGCACAGCACCACGCCTGCTCCGGCGTTCCGGAAGATCCACGGGCCGGAACGGCCGATGGTGTCGGCGAAGTCGGCGAGCAACTGCTCCGGATCGGACGTATGCCGGTTGTCCACGAACTCGCTGGTGCGCAACAACGTGGAGGTCACGGCGTTGCCGCTGACCCCGAGGTCTTCCGCGAGGGGGGCCCAGGGGCTTTCCTCCTCGTTCTCCGCGAGGCAGATGGACCACCGTCCGGGCAGGCCTTGCGTGGCCTGTTCGAGCTCGTGCGGGCGGATCCCGTACACGTTGCGGACAGTGAGGCCGATGGCCCTGGCCACGGTGGCATTGGCCCGGAAGCCGGGCCCGAACACCCCTCCGGTGCTGTTGAATCCGAGTTCCTGGCGCAGCGGTCCGTTGACGATGATCAACGGGGCCGGTCCACTGGTGGACTGCCAGCCGCCGCCACCGGTGGTCCGCTCCTGGGAGAGCGCCTGCCAGGCGGCCAAGACCACCGGGAAGTACTCCGGCCGGCATCCGGCCATGGCCGCGTTGATGGCCAGCAGTTCGACCGTCACGGTGCGGTCGACCTGCTTCAGGTGGCTGAGCACCTCGCCTGCGGGGCGGCCAGCGGCCGCGAGGAACCGGTCCACGAGGTCCTGGGTCGCCGGGACCACGGGCAGCCCGTCCGTCCAGCCCTGCTCGTAGGCGTGTTCGATCGCGCTCTGGGCGGCGGCCGGGTCCAGAGACTGAACGTGCTGCTCGTGCTGAACGGACGCCGCTGTCATGCTCGCACCTCGCGGTCCGGGTCCGTCAGGGTGGACAGGATCTCCGGCAGCAACAGGCGAGCGCGTTCCCGCACCTGTTCCTCGGTCAGTACGGCCATCGGGTGCTCGGTCCGGATCCACTCGTAGTCCGGTGCCCCCTGCACGCCGGCCATGGTGCGGCCGGTGATGTCGAAGGCGTCGGTGAGGACCACGGCGGCCGGCAGGCCGGCCCGCTCGAAGTTGATCCCATCCGCCACGGCGGCGGCACTGCAGGAACCACAGTCACCGACTCCGGTGACCACCACGTCGCACGACTCCCGGTAGCGGGAGACGATCTCCTCGTCCACGGGGATGGAGAAGTTCTTCTTGGTCTCCACGATGCCGACGGACGCGGCACCGTGCTCCTCCACGAGGAGTTCCCCCACCACGGTCAGGAACAGCAGGGCGTTGTGCTTCGTGTTGTCCAGCAGCCCGACCCGGGCCCCGGCCAACGACGCCGGCCGGGGCGCCAGCTCCGGAGTCGGACGGTCCTGCGGGTCGGCTGGGCCTGCAGCCGACCCCGCGGGCTGGGCCCCCCTGCCGGTGGGATCGAGGATGGTGTGGGTCATGGACGCGCTCCTACTGCTCGTGGACGATGATGCCGCGGATGTTGCGGCCGGCCAGCAGATCCTCATAGGCCGTGTTCACCTCGTCGAGGGTGTACTTCCGGGTGATGAGCTCCTCGAGCTTGAGGTCCCCGGTCCGGTAGAGGCCCAACAGCTTCGGGATGTCATACAACGGGTTGCAGTCACCGAACAGGGCCCCGCGGATCTGCCGCTGGTAGCTGATGAGCAGTCCGGCATGAATGGTCACGGCCTGCTCGTTCAGGTGGCCCACCGAGGTGATGGTGAGCTTGCCGCCCTTGCCGGTCATCGCGATGCCCGCATTGGCCATCTCCTGGGTGACGGCGTCCGCAGTGATGATGACCTTGTCAGCCAGCTGCCCCCAGGTGGTCTCCACCACGAAGTCATGGGCCTCCTGGGCCGTGGCGAACGCATGCGTGGCCCCGAACAGCTCGAGCGCGGACTCCCGCTTGAAGGCCACGGGATCCACGACGATCACGTTCTTGGCCCCGGCGTAGCGGGCCCCCTGGACCGCATTGGAGCCCACACCGCCGGCTCCGAAGATCACCACGGTGTCCCCCGCGCGGACCTCGGCCGCATAGACGGCGGATCCCCACCCGGTGGGGACGCCGCAGCCCACGAGCGCACCGAGCTCGAACGGGATGTCATCCGGCAGCGGGACGGCGGCGTACTCGGAGAGCACCGTGTACTGGGAGAACGTGCCCAGGGTGCAGAATCCGCCGACGTCCTCTCCGTCACCGTCGTGGAACCGGAAGGTGTCGTCCAGGAACATGCCCGTCCCGGCATTAAGCCCCTTGACGCACATGTTCTGGTGCCCGGTCGAGCACGGTCGGCAGTAGCCGCAGGCCGGGATGTAGGCGCAGACCACGCGGTCCCCCGGCTTCACCCGGGTGACGCTCGGGCCGACCGACTCCACGATGCCGGCCCCCTCGTGACCACCCACGATCGGGAAGCGGACCGGGGCGTCCCCGGCGGTGATGTGGTGGTCCGAATGGCACAGGCCGGAGGCATGGAGCTTGACCCGGACCTCGTGCTCCTTCGGCGGGTCCAGTTGCAGGTCGGTGACCTGCCAGCCGTCGTGGGGCCCCCGGGCGACGGCCGCCCTCGTGGTGAGGGTGGCACCGCCGGTCAGGGCGCTGGTGGACTGCTCGCTGGCCGCAGTGGGCGTGGTGATAGCCATGATGTCGTTCTGCCTTTCGTTCAGTGGGCCGCGGGCGTGGCGCCACGCATCGAGACGGTCTTGATCTGCGTCCAGTTGAGGACGGCATCGGCGCCCATGGTCCGGCCGAAGCCGCTGCTCTTGTAACCCCCGAAGGGGCCGCCGATGACGCCGGCGCCCAGGGCGTTGTTGACGCCCACCTGGCCGGCCTGCAGCGCCCGGGACATCCGGACGGCGGTGCCCACGTCCTGGGTCCACACGGACGCGACCAGCCCGTAGTCCACGCCGTTGGCCACTTCGATGGCCTCCTGCTCGTCATCCACCGGGATGACCGAGAGCACGGGACCGAAGATCTCCTCCTGGGCGATTCTCATGTCCGGGCTGACGTTGTCGAAGAGGGTGGGGTTGACGAAGAATCCGTTACCGTAGTCGGCGCCGGAGGGCGCGTCACCCCCCACAACCACGTCAGCGCCGCCGGCCCTACCCGCCTCGATGTATCCCCTGACCCGCTCGTGCTGGCGGCCGTTGATCAACGGGCCCATGTTCACCTGCTGGTGCCAGGGGCCCACGGTGACCTTCTGCAAAGCCTCGGCCAACCGCTCGACCACTTCCTGGTGGACGCTGCGGTGCACCACCACCCGGGAGCCCGCGGCGCAGATCTGCCCGGTGTTCAGGGTGATGCCGGTGGCGATCGCGGGTGCGGCCACGGCGAGGTCCGCGTCCGGGAAGATCACCTGGGGTGACTTCCCGCCCAGTTCCAGGTGAAGGGGGATGAGGTTCAGGGCACAGGACTCCATCACGAGTGAGCCAGTGGCCGGTGAGCCGGTGAATCCCACGCGCCGGATGCCGGGATGCCTCGGGATGGCGGCGCCGGCCTCGGATCCGAGGCCGGTGACCACGTTGATCACGCCGGCCGGGATCCCGGCGTCCATGGCGAGCCGGGCCAACGCCAGGGGTGCCAGGGGTGCATCTTCGGCCGGCTTGATGACGATGGTGTTGCCCGCGGCGATCGCCGCGGCAACCTCGTTGGTGAACATCGGTCCGGGCGCATTCCACGGGATGATGGCCCCGACCACGCCGTAGGGCTCGCGCAAGGTGAAGCCGAGGACATCCGGCGAATAGGTCGGCAGAGAGACGCCCTGGACCTTGTCCGCCTGGCCGGCGATGAAGCGGATCATCCCTGCCAGGGGCGAGGGCCCCCAGTGGGGACGGCCGACGTCGCGGGATTCCAGCTGGTCCAGGATCTGGGCGTTCTCCTCCACCAGGGATGCCCAGCGCAGCAGCAGCCCGGCCCGAGCCGTTGCATTCGTGTCACGCCAGCCCGGCAGGGCGCGCTCGGCGGCCTGGACGGCGGCATCCACGTCTTCAGCGTTGCTCCGGGGCACCCGGCCCAGGAGGTCGCGATCGGCCGGGTTGATGACGTCGATGGTCTCGCCGGAGGCGGCGGGGACCCATTCCCCGCCGATCAGCTGGACGTTGTCTGCCAGCAGCGGGGTGTCGAGGGTGGCCTGGGGATCGATGACTGCGGTCATGGTGTTCTCTTCCGTCTCGGGCGCTGGCTCAGTGGTCGATGGTGATGATGCCGCGGATGTTCTTGCCGTCGAGCATGTCCTGGTAGCCCTCGTTCACCTGGGCCATGGAGTATCGGTTGGTGATCAGCTCGTCGAGCTTGAGCTTGCCGTTCTGGTACATGCTGACCAGGCGGGGCACGTCATGCAGGGGGTTGCAGCCTCCGAAGATGGCGCCCTGGATCCGGCGTTGGAAGCCGATCAGGGCACCCGGGTGCTCCTTGATGGACCCGTTGCCGACGGCGGTGATGGTCACCTGGCCGGATTTGCCGACGATGTTGATGGCGTCATGGATGACCTGGTCATGCAGGCTGCCGACCGTGATGATGGCGTGGTCGGCCAGTTCACCCCAGGTGGCCTCGATGACGAAGTCCGTGGCCTCCTGCGCCGTGGCGAACACCTGGGTGGCCCCGAACTCGAGGGCCTTGTCCCGCTTGAACTCCACCGGGTCCACCACCACCACGCGATTGGCGCCGGACATGGCCGCACCCTGGACGGCGTTCATGCCGACCCCGCCGGCGCCGAAGATGACCGCGGTCTGCCCGACCTGGACGCCGGCGGCGTGGACGGCCGAACCCCATCCTGTGGGGACTCCGCAGCCCACCAGGCAGGCGACGTCGAAGGGGAGGTCCTTCGGGATAGGGATCACGGAGTACTCGGAGACCACCGTGTGCTGGGAGAAGGTCCCCAGCACACAGAGGCCGCCGAAGTCCACGCCGTCCTGGTGGAAGCGGAAGGTACCGTCCGGGAATTCTCCGGTGGCGGCGTTCTTCCCGGAATCACACAGGTTCTGGTGACCCGTGGAGCAGTAGCGGCAGGAGCCACAGGCCGGGATGAAGGAGCACACCACGTGGTCTCCCACCTGCACGCGGGTCACGCCCTCGCCCACCGCATCGATGATGCCGGCACCTTCATGCCCGCCCACCACGGGCATGCGCATGGCGGCATCACCCTTCTGGATGTGGTCGTCCGAATGGCACATTCCCGCGGCCATCATCTTGATGCGGACCTCGTTGGCCTTCGGTTCGTCGAGGTCGAGTTCGGTGACTTCCCAGGGCGTTCCGGGTTCGCGGCATACGACCGCACGAGTCTTCATGCTCAAGGGGTCCCTTTCTGGCAGGTGGCGCCGAGGACGAGGCGCCGGCGGGTGAGGTGGGCGCATCACCGGATTCAGACACCGGTGGTGCAGCTGCCTCCACGGTGCTCCGTCCGCCGGCACGCTGCCACGGGCTTTCCGCCGCATGGAAGGATTCACCGTGATCAGGGTCACAATCCCAGCCCGCAGGGCCCCGCCGGGCCTCCGTCTTCTACCGCGTGGAAACCGGGATGACCCCAGGGGCCAGTGGGGATTGACTACTGCATGACCGGACCATCACCGGTCGATGCCACCACCTGCCGGCCCCAGACCCGGCCTCCCCTCTCGAGAACCTGAAGAGAAGTAGGACGCACCGTGATGAACAAGTTCCGCACCGATCTCCACGAGCACCTGGATGCTGTCTGGGACGGTGCCTCGATCGCCGTCGGCGGCTTCGGCAGTTCCGGGCGCCCGGACGCCCTGCTCAACGCCCTGTCCGACCTCGGCAAGAAGGACCTGCACCTCTACGTCAACAACGTGGGTGACGATTTCACGGGCATCGGCCGGCTCGTCATGGAGGGCCGGGTCCGCCGACTGACCGGGTCCTTCCCCGTGCTGCCCGAGTTCTACGACGAGTACTTCGCGGGCCGCGTTGAGCTGGAGCTGATCCCGCAGGGCACCCTGGCGGAGCGCATGCGGGCCGGTGGCGCCGGCATCGCCGCCTTCTTCACGCCCTCCGGTGCGGAGACCATGCTCTCGGACGGGACGTTCCCGGCCTCCTATTCCGGGGGGACCCCGGGCGACCTGTTGCCGGCGAAGGAGGAACGGGTGTTCGACGGACGGGCCCACGTCCTCGAGTACGGCATCAGGGCGGACTTCGGCCTGGTCAAGGCGCAGCAGGCCGATCCCAAGGGCAACCTCCGCTTCCACCTCTCCGCCCGCAACTTCAATCCGCTGGCAGCCATGTCCGGGCGGACGACCTTCGTGGAGGTCGAACGGCTGGTGGACACCGGGTCGCTGGACCCGGACGACATCCACCTCCCCGGGGTCTTCGTGGACCACGTGGTGATGACTGCAGCACCCATCCCGGCCGACCTGCCCCGGCGGGCCGCCTCGCTCCAGAAGGGCTGACCATGTCCATGACCAAAACCGAATCGCCCCGGATCACCGGGCGCACGCGGGACGAGATCGCCCAGCGTCTGGCCGCGGACCTGGTGGACGGATACACCGTCAACCTCGGGGTGGGCATCCCGCTGGCGGTGCCCCAGCACATTCCCGCGGACCGGGAGATCTTCCTCCAGTCCGAGAACGGGATCCTGGGTCTCGGACCCGCACCCGAGCCCGGCACCGAGGATCCGGACCTGACCAACGCCGGGAAGCAGCCGACCAGCATGATCCCCGGCGGGGCCATCGTGGACTCGGCCACGTCCTTCGCGATCATCCGCGGCGGCCACCTGGACGTGACCATCCTGGGCGCACTGCAGGTGTCCGAGACCGGTGACCTGGCCAATTGGTACGTCCCGGGCCGCAACCCCGCCGTAGGCGGTGCCATGGACCTCGTGGCCGGGACCCCTCAGGTCTGGGTCTGCATGGAGCATGTGGACCGCAAAGGTCAGTCCAAGCTCGTCCAGGAGTGCACCTTCCCGCTGACCGGCCGCGGCGTCGTCACCCGTGTCTACACGGACCTGGCGGTCTTCCACCTGATCGACGGGGTGCTGACGCTCGTCGAGTGCGCCCCCGGCGTCACCCCGGAGGACGTCCGGCTGCAGACCGAGGCCGACTACGTCGAGGCAGTCCCGGCATGAGCACCGGGTCCCCTCCGGACGCCGGTGCGCCGTCCCTGCAGCAGTGGCAGGACCTGGCCGCGATCGACGTCCACGTCCACGTCCATCGTTCGGTGAAGGACGACGCCGGCCCGGTCGAGTCCGGCGAGCAGATGGGCGAGTACTTCGGGATCGGCACGATGCACGGATACACGGTCCCCGAGCTCGCCGCCTACTACCGCGAGCGCCGCATGGCCGCCGTCGTCTTCACCGTGGACTCGATCTCCGCCACCGGTGACGAGCCCGTTCCGGGGAACCGCGAGATCGCCGAACTGGTAGCCGAGCATCCGGACGTACTGGTGCCGTTCGCCAGCATCGACCCGGCCCGAGGCGCGGCCGGCGTGCGGGAGGCACGGATCCTTGCTCGCGACTACGGTGTGCGCGGCTTCAAGTTCCATCCCGGCGTCCAGGGGTTCTGCCCCGACGACCGGTCGGCCTACCCCCTGTACGAGGTGATCGAGGAGTTCGGCCTGATCTCGCTGTTCCACACGGGACAGACCGGGGTGGGCGCCGGCTCCCGCGGTGGGGGCGGAGTGCGGCTGAAGTACTCCCACCCGCTGGCCATCGACGATGTGGCGGCGGACTTCCCGGACATGGACATCATCATGGCCCACCCGTCCTTCCCGTGGCAGGACGAGGCCCTGTCCATCGCCCTCCACAAGCCGCGGGTCTACATCGACCTCTCCGGCTGGTCCCCCAAGTACTTCCCGCCACAACTGGTGCAGTATGCAGACACCCTGCTCAAGCACAAGGTGCTGTTCGGCTCGGACTTCCCGGTCATCACCCCGGAGCGGTGGATGGAGGCCTTCGAGCAGCTGCCCCTGCGGGACTCCGTGAGGCCCTTGATCCTCCGGGAGAATGCCGCCCGGCTGCTCCAACTGCCCGGCACCGCCACTGCGCCCGGCTCACCGTCCACCCCCTGAACTGCCAGCCGGCACCTCCGGCACCATCGAGAGGATCTCCCATGCAAGAACTCACCGGTCGCGTTGCCGTCATCACCGGCGGTAGCAGCGGCATCGGCCGCGGTATCGCCCTCGCCTGCGCCCGTGCGGGCATGACCGTCTACGTCACCGGACGCAGCACGGACCATGTGGCCGAGACCCAGGCGGAGTTCTCCGCTCGGGGCCTCGAGGTCGCCACCCTCCAGGTGGACGTGACGGACCTGGCCGCCATGCAGCAGGCGGCTCAGCGCATCGAGGCCGAACAGGGACGCGTGGACCTGCTGGTCAACAATGCCGGGATCGGCCTGACCGGAGCTGTCTCGGACGCCACTCCCGCCGACTGGGATTGGTTGATCGACGTGAACATCAAGGGCGTGGCCCACGGCATCCAGGCCTTCCTGCCGGCCATCCGCCGGCATGGCCACGGCGGGCACATCGTGAACACCTCGTCCATGGCAGGGCTGATGCCAGTGGTGGCCGGTCTCTACTCGATGTCAAAGGCCGCGATCATCGCCCTGTCCGAGGCCCTGCACATCGAGTTGCTGGCCGAGGGCATCGGCGTCTCGGCCTACTGCCCCGGGCCCACTCATTCGAACATCGCCTCCTCGGTGGCCAAACGGCCTGCCGAGTACGGCGCCTCCGGATATACCGCCCCCGGCCCGGAGGCCACCGCCTTCCAGCTGACGCAGCCGTACATGAGTGCGGAGGAGGCCGGCGAGAGGGTCCTCGAGGGGGTCCGCCGCGGTGACATGTTCATCCTCACGCACCCCGAGTTCAAGGCCGGGGTGGTGCAACGTCACCGCGCGATCGAGGAGTCCTTCCCCGACGAGCCGCTGCACGAGGAACGGAAGGCCGCCATCCCGTTCCTGCTGTCCTCACCCGTCTATGACCAGGAGCGCCGGAAACCGGCACCGGAGCACGCGCCGACCCGGTAGTCCCGAGGGTCCGATCGGGACGGCAGCCGCCGGTCGGACGACCGAAGCGCTCGTCCTCGGCGGAACCGCGCAGGCGCGATGTCAGCCCCGCAGGCGCGCCCCGATCTCCTGGAATTTCCGGGCCATGGCCTCGTCGTTCCAGGACCACACGTCGTCGCCGCGCAGCACGGCGTCAGCGCCGCCGTCACAGTAGATGGTCTGGCCCGTGCAGTGGGTGTTCTCCACGGAGGTCAGCCAGATCAGCAGGTGCGCGATGCTCTCCGCACCTTGATGGGAGTTCAGTGGCATCGGCACGTAGGCGTCGGTCATGGCACGGCCCTGCTCGCTGGCCAGCAGGTCCTTGGTCATCGGTGTGACAACGGTGCCGGGCGCGACCGCGTTCAGCGGGATGCCGGCGCCGCCCCACGCCGTGGTGGGAGCCTCTCGGCGCACCCAGCGGGAGATGGCGCGCTTCGACGACGGATAGATGGGGTTCGACTCGGGCGACGCGTCTGCGAGCGAGCCCGCGATCGACAGGGCCTGCTCCTCGTCACCGGCGAGCATGGCGTCGACCAGAGCGGTGGAGACGGGCTGCAGCGAGGCCATGGAGGAGACCAGGGCGACGCGCGGCGCCTCGGACCTACCCAGAGCGGGCAGCAGCGCCTCGAGGAACTCGGCCATGCCGAAGAAGTTCACCGCGACGGTCACGGGTTTCATCACGGAGAGGCCGGCGCACGGGATCACGGCGTCGACGGTTCCCCCGGCGAGCTGCACTGCCTCCCCGGCAGCCGCGCGGCGGCCCTCGTGGCTCGAGAGATCGCCGGCGACTTCGACGCCCTTCAGGTCGACGCCGATGACGGTCTCCCCGCGCTCGCGAAGGATCTCGGCGGTGACTTTGCCGATGCCGGAGGCGGCGCCGGTGATGACGTAGGTGCGGGACATGGTGGTGGCCTTTCGATCAGAGAGTGGGTCGGTCGGTGGTGGTTCCACCGGTGAAGCGGGTGAGCAGGGTGGCCAGGGCCCGCAGGTCGGCTGTGTCCCAGCCGGCGGTGGAGGTGGCGAGCATGTCGACGCCGGCGTCGAAGAGCGTCTCGAAGGTCCGGTGGCCCTCCTCGGTCAGCTCCAGCTGCACGGAGCGGCCGTCGGACTCGTCAGGGTGGCGGTCCACCAGGCCCGCGTCGACGAGGCGCGCGATGAGCTTTGAGGTGGAGGGCCGGGTGAGGTGCAGCTCGTCGGCCAGGGCGCTGGGGCGGGAGGTGCCGCCGGCGGTGCCGAGGCCGTAGAGGGCGCGCACCGAGACCGGGTCCAGGGAGACACCACAGTCGGCGGTGATCTTCCGTTGCAGCTCGAGCGATGACCATTGCGACATGAGCCTGGTCAGCGCGCGGAGGGTGCTGCGATGCAGGTCCAGGTCCTCGGTGTCCATGGTCCGCACCCTACGCCCATTTAGTTGCTTGAGGCAACTATGTGGGCCAGGCTGTGGTGCGCGACTGCGAGAGCTGCATCGTCGACCGTCCGGAGTCGGGAGCGGCCCTGATGATCACGGTGATCAGGTGTCAGAGGGTGGCTGGCGGAGCGGAAAGGGGGTCAGGCCGCCGCCGTCCACGGGAATGGCCTGGCCGGTGACGTACCCGGCGCCCGGCGAGACCAGGAAGGAGACGAGCTCGCCGATATCCGCCGGTTGGCCCACCCTGCCGACCGGGATGTTCCGGCCGCGCTGCGCCAGCGTGGAGTCCACATCAAGATCCGCGGAGGGGTCCAGGATGGCCCGGCTGGTGGCCACGAGACCGGGGCAGACCGCGTTGACCGTGATCCCCCACGGTCCCACGTCCATGGACAGGGCGCGCGTCAGGCCGATCACCGCGGCTTTGGAGGCGGAGTAGGCCACGGAGAACGGCGCCGCGGAGAGCCCGGCCATGGAGGAGATGTTAACGATCCGCCCGTAGCGTGCGGTCCGCATGAGCGGTACGGCTGCTCGGCACATGGCGTAGGTGCCACGAACATTGACGTCGATCAGCAGGTCGAAGGCCTCGTCCGGCACCTCTTCGATGTCCCGGCGGTCCGGGCCCTGCGGGGCCGCCGCGTTGTTCACCAGGATGTCCAGCCGCCCGAAGCGGTCCTGCACGGTCTGCAGGATCCCGGCGACGTCGGCCCGCTGAGAGATGTCCCCCAGGGCGGTGACCACATCCACGCCCTCCCGGCGCAGCTGGTCCGCGAACTCGTCCAGGCCACTGGGCGGAACCTGCCCGAGCATCCGCTGGCGGTCGTTGGCGACTCCGCGGGGCTCGCGGTCCGTGATGACGAGCGATGCGCCCCGGGAGGCCACCGCCCTGGCGATCCCCTGCCCCATGCCATCCGGTTTGCCACAACCGGTGATCAGGGCGACCTGTCCGGCCAGGGGCCGGAGCGAACCGCCCGCGCCCGCTGAGGCCTCGTCCGTCTGCCCCGCGGGATCCTGGCGCTGTGGTGTGTGGTGCTCGTCGGTCATGGTCAGCGAATCTAGGTGCATCGCCCGCGGCCCACAGCCCGGATTCCTTCCCGTGGAAGACGGCCCGGACCGGCACCGACGGCTTCCGCCCGATGGAAGCCAGGGACCGCTCGTCCGGAGATGTCCCACCATGGTGAGGAACATCACATCCCGGGAGGAGTCCACTCGATGCCCCCATCAACCGGGGACCACCCCGCCCTGCACGAGGCCCTCGCCGCCGAGGACCATCGCACGGCCGCGGGCCGCGTCCTGTCCGTCCTGGACGTCTTCGACCAGGACCATCTCGAATTGACCTTGAGCGAGATCAGCCGCCGCGCGGACCTGACCTTGAGCACGGCGCATCGACTCGTCGGCGAACTCCGGGACTGGGGTGCACTCGAGCGGACCGCGGAGGGACGGTACGCCGTCGGACTGCGGGTGCTGGAACTGGGCAGCCTCGAGCCGCAGATGCTGCAACTGCGGGACGTGGCCCCGGCCTACCTTGCGGACCTCCAGACTGCGGTCCGGGCCAACGTACACCTCTCCGTCCGGGACGGCCATGACGTGGTGTACGTGGAGTCGCTGCAACGGCACTCGGGCGCCCACGTGCTCAGCCGGCTCGGTGGGCGTTGGCCCCTGCACACCACCGCCACGGGCATGGTCCTGCTGGCTTCCGCGCCAGCAGCCGTCCGCCAGGACGTGCTGGCCAGCCCGCTGAAGCGCTACACGGACCACACCATCACCGATCCGGACACCCTGCGCCGGATGCTGGCAGAGGTGCACCGCACCGGGGTGGCCGTGTTGACGGAGACGATCACCCTCGGCACGTTCGCCGTCGGGGTGCCCGTCCGCGGGCCCAGCGAGCGGGTGGTGGCCGCCCTCAGCGTCACGCTGAAAATCGACGGATCACGGACCGTGCACCAGGTCCTGCCGGCGCTGAACGCCACGGCGCGCGCCCTGTCCCGGGCCCTGGGTTCGGCCTCCTCGGGGATCTCGCCGCCGGGCGCCCCCGGGTCCGCAGTCCAGCCCTTCGCGGTCTGAGTACACCCGCCGTCACCCTCCGGTCGACGCAAGTGATACCTATCCCTATAGTGGATCCATCCTTAGACTGATGTGATCCAGATCACGCCAAAGGAGTCGTCTTGGCATCTCCGACCAAACCCACCGCCGCTGGTCGCGTCCTGGCCATCCTGGACACCTTCACCGACCGGCATGACAGCCAGACCCTGAGTTCGATCGCACGACGCTCAGGGCTGACCCTCCCCACCACCCATCGCCTCGTCGGCGAACTCACCGCATGGGGGGCCCTCCACCGCCAGCCTGACGGCGATTACACCATCGGCCTCAAAGTCCTGGAACTCGGCTCACTCGCCGGGCACCGCCTGCGCCTGAAGCAGCTGGCCCACCCCTATCTCCACAGCCTGCACCACGCGACCAACACCAACATCCACCTCTCGGTGTCCGTTCAGCAGGACGTGCTCTACCTGGAGTCAATGCTGGCACCGGGCGGAGCCCCGGTCACCAGCCGCTTCGGCGGGCGCTGGCCCATGCACGCCACGGCCACCGGCCGTGTTCTGCTGGCCGCCCTGCCCCCCGAGGAACTCGACGACCTGCTGCGCCAACCGCTCGCGGCCTACTCGCCCCACACCGACACGGACCCGAACCGGCTCCGGCTGTTGCTGGCCGAGGTCCGGCAGCGCGGCGTCGCTGTTGCCTATGACCAGATCGCCCTCGGAGTGATCGCCCTGGCCGCCCCGATCGTCGGACCACACGGCCACCCCGTGGCCTCTGTCGGCATCACGGCACCGAAGGACCGCTTCACCCCGCACCAGCTCATCCCCCCGCTGGTCTCCACCGCACAGAGGATCTCCCGCGCCCTCAATGGACCCGAGGAAGCGTTACCCGAAGACAGTCTGCGCACGGCCTGACCCGCACCAGCACTGAGGCCGCACCTCCCTCGATGGTTCGATGGAGGTACGGCCTCAGTGCTGCCGGCAGGAAGTGGGTCCTACGAGTCAGGCCCACACCGGCCCGAACCCGCTCAACGACGATTCAGCTCAGACCTGACCGGCCTTGCGCCAGGAGCCCTCGTAGTTGTCCCGCACCTCGGAGGAGTACGGCACCGGGGAGACGGTCACGTTGACCTCGATCTGGCGGTGACGCTCCACCGTGGTCTTGCCGGAGCCGCCGTCGGGCTCGCCCCAGACGACCTTCAGCCGGTCCCCCACCTGCACGGACGGGTCGACGACGGCCAGGGAGAGCGCGGTGCGCTCGTTCGCCGAGTAGCCGGTGAACATGGACAGGCCCACGACCTTGCCGGAGCCGTCCACCACGGAGTCGAAGTTCGAGGAGCCGTAGTTGGCGTTGGGCAGATCGAAGAATTTGTAGCCGATCTCGCCCTTGCCGTACATCGAGGCGTGGATGGTGGCCATGTCCTGGTCGTCCCAGGCGAGGGTGACCTTGTGGCGCTGGGTGGAGGCGTCGACCTTCTCGAGCGCCTCGCGTCCGATGAAGTCGTGGTCGAACTTGATGAAGTTGCCGTAGCCCAGCTCCCACGGGGTCGTGTAGTAGTCCTCGATGTTGTCTGAGACGAAGGAGCCGGCGATGGCATTGTTGGCCTCGTAGGAGTCGGCGCCGAGCCAGGCCCGGTAGTCCGCGAGCATGCCGCCGCCGGAGTAGATGGCCGGCAGCGGGGACGGTATCCAGCCGGACTCCAGGGTGTTCGAGGAGTAGGCCCGGGCGCCGACGGCGGCGAGGCCGAATTCGGCACCGGCCTCCATGATGGCCTCACGGATCCTGTCATAGTCCTGGTAGTCGCCCCACAGCTCGAGACCGGGCGCGCCGGCCATGCCGTGCCGCAGGGTCCGCACCTGGGTGCCGGCCACGTTCATGGTGTCCATGTGGAAGAATTTCAGCTGCTCCACCGGACCGCCGTTGACCTTCTCGATGACGTCCCAGGCCTTGGGGCCCTGGATCTGCAGGCGCCAGTACTCTCGGGACACCGCCTTGCCCATGGGCCGCGACGGCGAGCGCCGGTCCTCGATCAGCTCGACGTCATAGCCACCGGTCTCGGCATGGAACTTCAGCCAGTTGGTGGCGGGGGCGCGGCCCACGTAGGTGTACTGGTCCTGGTCCTCGTGGAACAGGATCCCGTCACCGATGACATGGCCGGCCGGGGTGACCGGGACAAACTGCTTGGCGCGGTTGACGGGGAAGTTCTCCAGCGAGTTGATCGCGGTGTAGGAGACGAGCTTCTTGGCGTCCGGGCCCTTGATGATCAGGTTGTCCATGTGGTGGGTCTGATCGAACATGACGGCGGACTCGCGCCAGGCGATGACCTCGTCCCGCCAGTTGGTGAACTCGGGCGCCACCACCGGGTAGACGTAGGCACCCACCTTCGAGTTCCGCATCATTTGGACGGGACTCCCGGCGGCGTCCAGGGACTGCTGCAACGACTTCTGCTCCGGCATCACTGACTCTCCTGCATGTTGGGTGCACGACTGCACGTGCGGCGAAACCTAATACCTATGAGCATAGGTATGAATCTGTGATGCAGGCAACACCCACGACGCGGGAATTGCCGCGGGATTTACTTCGAACCGGCCGCGCCGACGTTCCGCATGGCGAAGCCGCCGCCGTCCACGGCCAGCACCTGGCCGGAGATCCACCGGGCCTGGTCGGTGGACAGGAACACCGCCGCGGAGGCGATGTCCCAGGGTGAGCCCTCGGTCTGCAGCGCCACGTTCTGCCGGCGCACCTCCCGCTGCTCCTCGCTCATGCCCCGGGCGGCGAAGGCACCCCAGATCATGCCGACGCGGATGCAGTTGACCCGGATCCCCTCCGGGGCCAGCGACGCGGCGGCGCCCACGGAGAGCTTCTCGATCCCCGTCTTGGCGATGGAGTAGGGCATGGCCGGACCCCGCCCCTCGGCCGCCCCCGAGGAGACGGTGACGATCGCGCTGCCGGGCGTCAGGTGGGGCCTCGCGGCGACCATCAGCCGCCAGGCGGCCTTGAGGTTGAGGTCGAAGGTGCGGTCCCACTCCTCCTCGCTCACCTCGAAGACGCTGACGGCGCCGCCGCCGCCGATCGTGGTGGCCACCACGTCGAGGCGGCCGAAGTGCTCGTGCGCGGCGTCCACCGCGTGGCGCGTGGACTCCTGGTCCAGCAGGTCCACCTCGAAGGCCTCAGCCTCTCCCCCGGCGTCCCGGATCGACTGGACGGTCCGGTCCCCGGCCCGCCGGTCCCGGTCCAGGACGGCCACGCGCGCCCCGGCGAGATGGTAGAGCCAGGCCAGGGCGAAGCCCACGTTGCCGAGAGGACCGGACAGTCCGCCTCCGGCCACCACGGCCGTCCTGCCCTCCAGCCAGCGGTCCGGCGGGCTGGCCAGGTCGTCGGTGAGGGGCGCGGGGAATGCGGTGTCTGCCACGGGGATCTCCATCCGGAAGCGGGATTGTGGACAGGCCCATCGTCGCCGGTGGCGCCCCGCCCGTCCGATCCCCTTTCACGGGGCGGAAAACCGCCTCAGCACTCGGGGAGGTTCACCGCCACGTTCACGGCGAGCCCGCCGCGGGAGGTCTCCTTGTACTTGGACATCATGTCCCGACCGGTGTCCCGCATGGTCATGATGGCCTCGTCCAGGGAGACCCGGTGGGTGCCATCGCCTGCCAGGGACAGCCGGGCGGCGTTGATGGCCTTGACGGAGGCGATCGCGTTGCGCTCAATGCACGGGATCTGCACCAGGCCGGCGATCGGGTCACAGGTCAGCCCGAGGTTGTGCTCCAACCCGATCTCCGCGGCGTTCTCCACCTGCTCCGGGGTGCCGCCCAGCACGGCGCACAAGGCCCCGGCGGCCATCGAGCAGGCCGAGCCCACCTCGCCCTGGCAGCCGACCTCGGCGCCGGAGATGGAGGCGTTGCGCTTGAACAGGGTGCCGATGGCGCCGGCGGTGAGCAGGAACTCCTCCACCCGGTCGTCATTGCACTCGCGGAACATGTCGAAGTAGTGCAGCACGGCGGGGATGATCCCGGCGGCACCGTTGGTCGGGGCCGTGACCACCCGGCCGCCCGAGGCGTTCTCCTCGTTCACGGCCAGGGCGAAGAGGTTGACCCACTCCATGGCCCACAGCGTGTCCAGGGTGTCCCCCTGGGCCTGCTGTTCGCGCAGCCGGCGGCGCAGTCCGGGGGCCCGGCGCTTGGCCAGCAGCACGCCCGGCAGCACCTCCTCGGTGCGGCTGCAGCCGTTCTCCACGCATTCCTGCATCACGGCCCAGACATCCAGCAGGGCCGTGCGTATTTCCTCGGCCGAGTGCCGGGTCAGCTCGTTGGCATGCATGACGCCGGCCACGGACAGCCCGGATTCCCGGCAGCGCTGCAGCAGTTCGGCCCCACTGGCGAACGGGTAGGGCTCCGGGACCTCCGGCTCGGCATCGGCCGGGTTGCTGAAGTCCTCCGCCGTGACCACGAACCCGCCGCCCACCGAGTAGTACTCCTGGGAGGACACGACGCCGGCCCCCTCCGGATCATCGTCGGCCCCAGTCCCAGCGGCCTCGGCGGCCTCCTCGGAGGAGTAGGCGGTCAGGCGCATCCCGTTGGGATGGCCGGGCAGGGACTCCCAGCCGTTGAGCACCACGTCGTCGGAGGAGAAGGCCACCGCGTGCGTGCCGTCGAGCCTCAGCCGTCCGGACTCCACGGCCTCGGCCACCACCCGGGGGGCCTCGTCCGCGCCGACGCTCTCCGGGTCCAGCCCGGCCAGGCCGAGGATCACGGCGTGGTCCGAGCCGTGCCCCTGGCCGGTGGCGCCGAGCGAGCCGAACAGCACGGCCTTGACCCGCGCCACCTCACCCAGCCGTCCGGCGTCGGCCAGGGAGCGGGCGAAGAGGCGGGCCGCCCGCATCGGCCCCACGGTGTGGGACGACGACGGCCCCAGGCCGATCGAGAACAGGTCCAGCACGCTGAGCGTCATAGCACTTCCTCCTGCCTGAACTCCGCCATGGAATCCACCAACCAGCGTACGAGGAAGTCGGCGAAGGATGCACGGGGGTAGACGCGGTACTCTCGCTCACCGGAGCGGTGCAGCAGCACCGGGACCGGTCCCACCGCCGTCACGATCGCGTGGCCGACGGGGAAGGAGCGCGGGTGCAGGTCCGCTTGGCACCCCTTCTCCAGGACGTCTCGGGCCGAGGGCCCGGCCAGCACGAGGATCGTGCGGTTGGCGGAGAGGTCCAGAGCCTGGCCCGGCAATCCCTCGAGGGCGGCCTCGAGCGAGTCCGCATCGCCCGTGGACTGTTCGCGAGAGACGTCCACCACGAGGAACTCGTCCGGGGACAGCCACAGCACGTGCTGGCCGGAAGCGTCCCCCGCGCTCTGGCCGTGACCGGCCGGCAACTGGACGCCCAGGACTGTTTCCAGGGCCTGCGCGGACTCGGAGTCCGGCGCGGCCCGCAGGCCGATCTGGACAGCGAAGGGAAGCTCATGCAGGGACACGGCGCGGCCGCCGGTCACCTCGGCCGCCGCCATGAGGGACTCCAGGTGGGCCGCCGGGGAGGCGCGGATCGATCGGGTCATCAGAGTCTCAGCCATCACGGCGGGTCCCTTCGGGGTCGTAGAGGATGGGCGAGGCGATCTCCACCTCGACGTAGTTCTCGCCGTCCGGAGCACCGGCGCCGATCGGCGAGCGCACGGTCTCGCCGATGCGGTTGCGGCCGTTGTCCACGAGGGCCAGACCGAAGGTCCGGCCCAGCGCGGGCGAGTTGTAGGAGGAGGTGACGTGGCCGATCATCGGGACCGGGCCGGCGTCGGGCGTCAGCGGGGTGCCCGCCGTCACCAGCTGGGCGCCCTCCGCGAGCCGCGTGGTGCGGTCCACGGGCAGCACACCCACCAGGTGGCGGCGGTCCTCGCGGGCTGTGTGCGCCCGGGAGAACGAGCGGTTGCCCACGAAGTCCTTCGTCGTGGACACCGCCCAGTCCATCCCGGCGTCCTGCGGCGTCACGGTGCCGTCCGTGTCCTGGCCGATGATGATGAAGCCCTTCTCGGCCCGCAGCACGTGCATGGTCTCGGTGCCGTACGGGGTGATCCCGAACTCGGCACCGGCCGCCGCCACGGCCTCCCACGTGGACAGGCCGGAGAAGGCCTCCACGTTAATCTCGTAGGCGAGTTCGCCGGAGAAGGAGATGCGGCAGATCCGGGCACGGGTCCCCTTGGCCAGGGTGGTCTCGCGGAAGGCCATGAACGGAAACGCCTCGTTGGAGACGTCCAGGTCCGGCGCCACTCTCGCCACCACCTCGCGGGATCTGGGCCCGACGACGGCGACGGTGTTCCACTGCTCGGTCACCGAGGTGAACACCACGTCCAGTTCCGGCCACTCGGTCTGGTGCCACTCCTCCACCCAGTCCAGGACCTTGGCGGCCCCGCCGGTGGTGGTGGTCATCAGGAACCGGTCTTCGGCCAGGCGCATGGTCACTCCGTCGTCGAAGAGCATGCCGTCCGCGGAGCACATCAGCCCGTAGCGGCCCATCCCGACCTTCAGCTTGAGGAAGCCGTTGGTGTAGATGCGGTTGAGGAACTCGGCGGCGTCTGCCCCGCGGACCTCGATCTTGCCGAGGGTGGAAGCGTCCATGAAGCCCACCGAATCCCGCACGGCGGCGCACTCGCGGTACACGGCGGCGTCCATGTCCTCCCCGTCCTGCGGGTAGTACCAGGGGCGCTTCCACTGGCCCACGTCCTCGAACAGGGCACCCTGTGCCTCGTGCCAGGGGTGGATCGAGGTGACGCGGGCCGGGTCGAACAGCTCGCCGCGGCGGCGGCCGGCCACGGCGGCGAAGGCCACCGGGGTGAAGGGCGCCCGGAAGGTGGTGGTCCCGATCTCCCCGAGATCGCCTTCGTTCAGGGCGGCCGCGATCACGCCGATCGCGTTAACCCCCGAGGTCTTGCCCTGGTCATTGGCGGTGGAGATGGAGGTGTAGCGCTTGACGTGCTCCACCGAGCGCATCCCGGCACCCGTGGCCCGCAGCACGTCCGCCACGGTCTGGTCCCGCTGCAGGTCCACGAAGTGGGTGTCCCACCCGGCCGGCTCACCGGCCAGGGCCGGGGCGAGCCACACGGGCCGGACGGTTCCCGGGGCGGGGGGCGCCGGGGCGCTCGGCACCAGCAGCGGGGCGGAGGAGCCCGTGGCCCGGGCGGCCTGGTGGCCGGACTCGGCACCCTGGGACAGCGCCTCACCCAGGGTCACGGCCCCGGTCAGAGCTCCCGCGGTGAACTGGTTCTTGACGCGGGCAGACGGCACGAATGCCGCGAGCTCGCGGTTCCAGACGATCCGGCCCTGGCGCTGACTGTGCAGGTGCACCACCGGCGAGTGGCCACCGGAGACGGCCAGCAGGTCCACGTCCAGGGTCTCCGGCTCACCGGTCAGGGCACCGTCCCCGTCCAGGGCGGAGACGGTCACGCCGCTGATCCGGCCGGCGGGTCCGTCACCGGCCGTGTCCACCACGGCGGCGCCGAAGATCCCGCGCACGTCCGTGGCCTCGAGGACCTCCAGCGCGGTGCCGGAGGCCTCCGGGCGGGAGTCGACGACGGCCGCCACGGTGACGCCGGCGGCGTGCAGGTCCGCGACGAGCCGGTAGGCGGAGTCGTTGGTGGTGGCCACCGCGATCCTCTCGCCGGCCAGCGCGGCATACCGGTTCAGGTAGGTGCGCACGGCGCCGGCCAGCATGATGCCGGGGCGGTCGTTGTTGGCGAAGACCAGCGGGCGCTCGTGGGCGCCGGTGGCCAGCACCACCTGGCCGGCGCGGACGTGCCAGATCCGTTGGCGGGACACGCCGGGCCTCTCGCGCGCCGGCAGGTGATCGGTTCGCTGCTGGACGGCCACCACGAAGTTCTCGTCATAGCTGCCGAAGGCAGTGGTGCGGGGCAGGTAGGTGAAGTCCTCGGCGCCGGCGAGGCGCTCGAGGGTGGCGGCGGCCCAGTCGCGGGCGTCCATCTCGTCGATCAGGTCCTCGGCGTCTCCGGCGCGCCCCGAGAGCAGGGAGCCTCCCGGGGCGGGCTGGTCGTCCATGAGGATGGTGCGGGCACCGGATTTCCCAGCCTCGCGGGCGGCGGCCAGGCCAGCCGGTCCCGCACCCACCACGAGGACGTCGGCGTGAACATACTTGTGGTCGTAGACCGCCTCATCGTTCCTCGGATCCAGAACGCCGAGCCCGGAGAGGTACGTGGCGTGCAGCCCCTCGGTCAGACCCACCGTGGTGGCCGGCAGCATGGACTCGTCCACGTGCCCGGCAAAGCGCGCGGCGACGGTGACGAGGGCGTTGGGCTCCTCGACGCCGGCGGACAGGATGCCGCGCGGTCGGCCCTCGTAGAGCGATGATCCGCAGTCGAGGCGGCCGTTGGCGATGAGGGCGCTGGCGAGGGTATCTCCGGGGTGGCCGGTGTACTGGTGGCCGTCCACCGTGAAGGTGATCTCGCGGCTGCGGTCGATGCCGTGGCCGGGGGCGCGTCCGGCCTCAAGACGCCGGGTGTTGGCGGTGCTCACTGGTGGCCTCCGTGATCGGTGTTCGCACTGGCAGGGCTGGAAGGGGTGGTCCGGGTGGAGTTGCCGTGGCCGGGGTCCGGGAGGTCGCCGGCATCGGGCCGCGGCGAACCGGCCGGATAGGTCGCGGCGAACTCGTAGGTGTGGGTGTCCCTCAGGGCGTTGAACCACTTGCGGCACCCGCCGCCGTGCTGCCAGCGCTCGGCGAACAGCCCTTTGGGGTTGTCGCGGTAGAAGAGGTACTCGGCCCAGCCCCGGTCGTCCAGGGAGTGCGGGTCCTCGGGGTAGGCGATGTGGGCCTGGCCCCCGTAGTGGAATTCGGTCTCGTTGCGCGGCCCGCAGTGTGGGCAGTCGATCAGCAGCATGATTTTTCTCCTGCCTGTACCTTCCTAGTGGGCCACGGCGGCGGCGCCGTGCTCGTCGATGAGGTGCCCGGTCTCGAAGCGGTCCAGCGCGAACGGGGCGTTCAACGGGTGGGCCTCGTCGGTGGCGATGGTGTGGGCGAACGTGTAGCCGGAGGCTGGTGTGCCCTTGAAACCGCCCGTGCCCCAACCGCAGTTCACGTACATCTGGTCGATCGGGGTGGTGGAGACGATCGGCGAGGCGTCGAAGGTGGTGTCCACGATCCCGCCCCAGGTGCGCAGCAGGTGCGCTCGGGCAAAGATCGGGAACAGCTCGACCGCGGCAGCCAGCTGCTCCTCCACCACGTGGAACGCGCCGCGCTGGCCGTAGCCGTTGTACGAGTCGATCCCGGCACCCATGACCAGCTCGCCCTTGTGTGCCTGTGAGACGTACACGTGGACGTGGTTGGACATCACCACGGTGGGGTGGACCGGCTCGAAGAGTTCGGAGACGAGTGCCTGCAGCGGGTGCGAGGAGATCGGCAGGCGGAACCCGGCCAGGTCGGCCAGCACCGAGGAGTGACCGGCGGCCGCGAGGGCCACCTTGCCGGCGTTGATGCGGCCGCGGGACGTCTCCACACCCACCACCCGCTCGCCGTCCTTGATGAAGCCGGTGACCTCGCAGTTCTGGATGATGTCCACGCCCATCTCGTCGCACTTGCGGGCGAAAGCCCAGGCCACATGGTCATGCTTGGCGATCCCGGCGCGTGGCTGGTAGGTGGCCCCCATGACCGGGTAACGGATGTCGTCCCCGATGTTGATGATGGGGCAGGCCTCCTTGACCTGCTGCGGGTCCAGCCACTCCGCGTCCACGCCGTTGAGCACGTTGGCATTCACACGCCGCTGGGACTCTCGCACATCCTGCAGGGTGTGGGCCAGGTTCATCACGCCGCGCTGGGAGAACAGGAAGTCGTACTCCAGTTCCTCCGGCAGCCCCTCCCACAACTTGAGGGAGTGCTCGTAGATCGCCGCCGATTCGTCCCACAGGTAGTTGGAGCGGATGATCGTGGTGTTGCGGGCCATGTTGCCGCCGGCCAGCCAGCCCCGCTCGAGGATGGCGATGTTGGTCATGCCGTGTCTGGACGCCAGGTAATAGGCGGTCGCCAGGCCGTGGCCGCCGCCGCCGACGATCACGGCGTCATAGCTGGGCTTCGGATCAGGGTTGTGCCACAGGAAGTCCGGGTGCTCGGGAAGCTTCTCGGCCATGTCAGGCCCCCTTCGAGGTGAGGAATTCGGTCATGTTCGGGTACAGGGGGTGGGCGGCCGCAAGGCCGCGGACGCGCTCGCGCAGGCCGGTCAGAGCCCCGTCCAGGGTGCCGTCGGTGTTGTCGGTGCCGGCGGCGCCGGCCGCACCCACCTTGAGCGTCTCGGCGATCACGTCCGCGACCTCGCGGAAGGCCTCTTCGCCGAATCCGCGGGTGGCCAGGGCGGGGGTGCCGATGCGCAGGCCGGAGGTGACCATCGGCGGGCGCGGGTCGAACGGCACGGAATTGCGGTTGATCGTGATGTCCACAGCGGCCAGCAGGTCCTCGCCCTGCTGGCCGTCCAACGGGGAGTCCCGCAGGTCCACGAGGACCAGGTGCACGTCCGTACCGCCGGTGAGGACAGTGATCCCGTGCTCGGTCACGTCCGGGCGGATGAGCCGCTCGGCGAGAATCCGCGCGCCGGCCAGGGTCCGCTCCTGGCGGTCCCGGAAGCCCTCGGATGCGGCGATCTTGAACGCCACGGCCTTGCCGGCGATCACGTGTTCGAGCGGCCCGCCCTGCTGGCCGGGGAACACGGCGGAGTTGACCTTCTTGGCGATATCCGCGTCATTGGTCAGGATGATGCCACCGCGGGGGCCGGCCAGGGTCTTGTGCGTGGTGGAGGTGACCACATGGGCGTGCGGAACGGGCGAGGCGTGCAGGCCCGTGGCCACGAGCCCGGCGAAGTGGGCCATGTCCACCATCAGGTAGGCTCCGACCTCGTCCGCGACCTCGCGGAAGCGCGCGAAGTCCAGCTGGCGCGGGTAGGCGGACCACCCGGCGATGATCATCTTCGGCCGGTGTTCGCGTGCCAGGGCGGCCACCTCGTCCATGTCCACGCGGTGGGTGGACTCGTCCACGCCGTAGGGGACGATGTCATAGAGGCGGCCGGAGAAGTTGATCTTCATCCCGTGCGTCAGGTGCCCGCCGTGGGCGAGGTTGAGCCCGAGCACGGTGTCCCCCGGCCGGATCAGCGCGTGCATCACGGAGGCGTTGGCCTGCGCACCGGAGTGGGGCTGAACATTGGCGAACCCGGCACCGAAGAGCGCCTTGACCCGCTCCAGGGCCAGGCTCTCCACGGCGTCCACATGCTCACACCCGCCGTAGTAGCGCTTGCCGGGGTACCCCTCGGCGTACTTGTTCGTGAGCACTGAGCCCTGGGCCTGCATGACGGCCGCGGCGGTGTGGTTCTCCGAGGCGATCATCTCCAGCCCCTCGCGCTGCCGCCCCAGCTCGGCGTCGATGTGCGCCGCGATCTCGGGATCGAGCTCGGCCAGGTCAGCAGTCAGTTCGGTGGGGATGGCCTCGGCCATCTCGCGGGTCATGGTCACGATGATCTCCTGGTACGCCTCTTGAAGACAACTGATATATCAAGCTGCGGTCTAGAGTATGATGGCGATCACACCCCGTCAAGGGTCTGCAGAGATGCGGACCACCCGACGAGCCGAAGGACCTCATGACCACCGCAACGGACCTAGCCCCCACCGGCCTCTCGCTCGCCGAGCAGGCTTACCGCGCCCTCCGGGACCGGTTGATCATGCTGGACATCGCACCCGGCGAGCCACTCCAGGAACTCCAGCTCGTCAGTGAGCTTGGATTCGGGCGCACGCCGCTGCGTGAGGCCCTGAAGCGGCTCGAGACCGACCACCTCGTGGTGTCCTATCCACGCCGGGGCACCTTCGCCACCCGGGTGGACATCACCGAGTTGGCCGCCGTCTCCGAGGTGCGGCGCCTGCTGGAGCCCCTGGCCGCCCGCAAAGCTGCCGCCAGCACGGACCCCGATGCTCGAGCCGCCCTCGCGGAGGCACGCGAGGGCATCGACCGACTCTCCGGCACCACACCCTGGCGTGAGGTCATGGCCCAGGACCTCGCGGTGCACCGATTGGTCTACCGCGCCGCGGGCAACCACCACCTGGAGGAATCCCTGATCCGGCTGGACAACCTGGCCACCCGGATCTGGTGCGTGGTGGTGGACCGGCTCCCGGACGTGGCCGAGCACATCCGAGAGCATCTGGACCTTCTGGACGCAATCCTCGAGGGGGACGCCGACCGGGCCGAGGAGCTGACCTCCGCCCACATCCGGCACTTCGACGCCGCCATCCGCCAGGTCATCTGACGTCATCCCGGCCAGGGGGTTGACGGTGACCTGAGTCACTGTCATCCTGTAGCGCAACCGCGTTGCCTTAAGTGCAACAGCCAGCGACTGTGCCCCTGGAGGAAGTCGACATGTCCACCCCTGAGAAATCCGCCACCGTCACCGAGGACAGCCCCGCCGCCGGGAGCGAACGGACCGTCACCCTGCCGCGATTCCGGGGACGGATCATCCCGCCTCTGGACCGGGCCATCATCATGATCCTGCCGCCGGTGCTGATCATCGCGGCCGTGGTGGCCGTGACGGTCAATCCCGAGGGGGCCGCGGCCCTGATCGGCCGCCTGAGGACCTTCGTCACCGGCGGGTTCACCTGGTGGTTCGTGCTCTATTCCCTCATCGCCGTCGGCGTCTGCGCCTGGCTGTGCATCAGCAAGGTCGGCACGGTCCGGCTCGGCGGGCCCAAGGCGCGGCCGGAGCACAGCAACTTCGCCTGGTACTCCATGCTCTTCGCCTGCGGGCAGGGCATCGGGCTGATCTTCTGGTCCGTGGCGGAGCCCGTCATGCTGCGCGAGGAGACCCCCGTGATCCCGACGGGTGCGAACCCGGGCGAGGGCGGGATCGTGTGGACCTACTTCCACTGGGGCCTGACCACCTGGGCCATGTACTGCGTCGTAGCGATCTGCCTGGCCTACTCCCACCACAACCTCGGCAAGACCCTCACGTTCCGCGAGGCGACCGTGGACCTGCTGCCGAGACGCGTCCAGCGGCCGGCCGGCGTCGTGATCGAGCTGCTGGCCATCCTGGCCACCGTGCTCGGCCTGGCCACGTCCTTCGGCTTCGCGGCCATGCAGTTCACCTCCGGCGCCACCCAGGTGCTGCCGATCGAGAGCAGCACCCTGGTGTGGGTCATCGTCATCCTCGCCTTCGGCCTCCTGACCGCCGTCTCAGCGTTCCTGGGCGTCAACAAGGGGATGAAGCGCATATCCGAGACGAACTCGATCCTGTCCATCGTGCTGGTCGTCGCCGTCTTCGTCTTCGGCCCCACGGTCTACCTGCTCTCCAACATGTCCCAGACGTTCGGCTCGTTCTTCCAGCACTTCATCCCCATGAGCTTCTTCGCCGGGGCCGAGGGCGCCGGAACGCCGCTGGCGGACTGGTCGGACAGCTGGAACGGCTGGTGGACCGTGTTCATCTGGTGCTGGGTCATCGCCTTCTCGCCCTTCGTGGCCGGCTTCATCGCCCGCATCTCCCGCGGCCGCACCATCCGCCAGTTCGTCCTGGGCGTGACCATCATCCCGTCCCTGATCGTCATGGTCTGGGTGGGCGTCATCGGCTCCGCCGGCATCCACTACGACAACGAGTCCGGGCAGATCTCCGCCGACGCGGCCGAGGACACCTCCTCCGCCCTGTTCTCCATGCTGGACATGGTGCCGTGGATCGGCACGGCGCTGATCATCGTGGCGACCATCCTGGTGGCCACCTACTACGTCACGTCCCTGGACTCCGGTACCTACGCCCTCGCGGAGTTCGTCTCGGCCCCCAAGAAGTCCGGCCCCTGGTTCCGGGTGGTCCTGGTGGCCTCCATCGCCACCGTGGCCCTGGTGCTGCTGTCCATCGGCGGGGTGGACGCCGTGGACACGGTCCAGACCGGCACCATCATCGGCGGCTTCCCGTTCTCCTTCGTGATCGTGCTGATGGTCATCAACCTCGTCCGCCGGCTCCGGTCCCGGACCCGGGAGACCCGGCAGCTGGAGAAGGACATCAACGACCCGGGGCATCGCGCGGAGGACGAGCTGTGCGATGAAGACGGCATCCCCCGCCCCGATCCGCGCCTCGGCGTGGGCCCCGGGACCCTGACGGAGCCGCAGGACCCCTACGGCTACGGAACCACCGAGAGGACACCGAAGAAGTGACCAGCACGCCCGGAACCCCGGCCGCAGCCCCAGCCCAGCCCACGCGTCTGGCCCACCTGGACGCCCACACCTACCGCGACTGGGCCGCCGGGGAGCACTCCACGGTGATCCTGCCGGCCGGGGCCTTCGAACAGCACGGCCCCCACCTGCCCCTGGGGACGGATGCCATCCTGTCCTCGACCATCGCCGAGGCGGTGGGGTCCCGGATCGACGCCAAGGTGGCCGAGCCGCTGTCCTACGGCTACAAGTCGCAGCAGAAGTCCGGCGGCGGCGACCACCTGGCCGGCACCGTCAGCCTGGACGCCGCGGCCCTGATCGCCCAGGCGCGCTGCATCTTGGCCGGGTTCCTGCGCCAGGGTGTCCGCAACCTCGTGGTGCTCAACGGGCACTACGAGAACTACCAGTTCCTCTACGAGGCCGCGGACTTGGCGCTTGCCGACACCGGCGCCGGAGCCGGGCGCGCGGACGGGTCCGGGCCGACCGTGCTGCTGCTCTCCTACTGGGACTACGTCTCCGAGGACACCCTGGCGGCGGTCTACCCGGAGGGCTTCCCGGGCTGGGACATCGAGCACGGAGGGGTCCTGGAGACCTCGCTCATGCTGCACCTGCGCCCCGAGCTCGTGGCCATGGACCGCGCCGTGAGCCATCCCCCGGCTGACCTGCCGCGGTTCGACCGCCTTCCCGTGGTGTCCTCGCGCACCCCGGACACGGGCTGCCTCTCGGCACCGGACGGCTCCTCGGCCGAGAAGGGCCGGTTGCTCTACGAGCAGGTCGCCGCGGACCTCGGGGCCGATCTCGCCGCGGAACTGCACCTGCCCCGCTGACCGCCGCGGGCCGCCGTCGTGCCCTTGACGTGACCCAGTGCACATCACACAATGAATGCAACCCAGTTGCATCCAACGCAACCCACTCCCCGAGGAGAACACCATGACCACCACCCCCGGCACCGCCCAGTCCGTCTCCGAGCTGGAGCGCCTGAAGACCCTGCACAACGGCTCCAAGCAGCAGTTGACCTTCTCCGACGCCGAGTTCGAGCGCCGCCTGACCGGCCTGCGCCAGATCATGGCCGCGAAGTCCCTGGACGCCGTCATCCTCACCAGCTACCACGGCATCAAGTACTACTCGGACTTCCTGTACACCACCTTCGGGCGCAACTACGCGCTGGTGGTCACCGCCACCAACTCGACCACGGTGACGGCCAACATCGATGCCGGCATGCCCTGGCGCACCAGCTACGGCGAGAACATCGTGTACACGGACTGGAAGCGGGACAACTTCTTCTACGGCCTGCAGGAGGCTCTGAAGCGGGACGGCGTGAAGGCCTCCCGGATCGGCGTGGAGGACGACGCCCTGCCGGGCCTGACCCGCCAGCGCATCCAGGACGCCTTCGACGGCGCCGAGCTGCTGGACGTCTCCCAGGACGCCATGCGCCAGCGCATGATCAAGTCCGCCGAGGAGATCGAGGTCATCAAGCACGGCGCCCGCATCGGCGACCTCGGCGGCGAGGCCATCAAGGCGGCCATCCGAGAGGGCATCACCGAATACGAGGTCGCCCTGATCGGCACTGAGGCCATGGTCCACGAGATCGCCAGGACCTTCCCGCACCGCGAGGTCCGGGACACCTGGGTCTGGTTCCAGTCCGGCATCAACACGGACGGCGCCCACAACTGGGCCACGACCCGCCAGCTGCAGCGCGGTGACATCCTGTCCCTGAACTGCTTCCCCATGACCTCCGGTTATTACACCGCCCTGGAGCGCACCCTCTTCCTCGGCCAGCCGGATGAGCGCAGCCTGGAGCTGTGGAACGTCAACGTGGAGGTGCACCGAGCGGGTCTCGAACTGATCAAGCCCGGCGCGGTCTGCAAGGACATCGCCCACGCGCTGAACGAGATCTACATCGGCCACGGCCTGCTGCCCAACCGCACCTTCGGTTATGGCCACTCCTTCGGGGTCCTGTCCCACTACTACGGCCGCGAGGCCGGCCTGGAGCTGCGCGAGGACATCGACACCGTCCTGGAACCGGGCATGGTGGTCTCCATGGAGCCGATGATCACCGTCATGGACGGCGAGCCGGGTGCCGGCGGTTACCGCGAGCACGACATCCTGGTCATCGGCGAGGACGGCGGCGTGGAGAACATCACGAAGTTCGGCTTCGGTCCCGAGAACAACATCATCGACGCCTGACCTGGCCCTCAGCCGGTGGAGTTCAACCCGCGGGGACGCCGGCCGTGACATCGTGGGGGTGGGCAGCACCGTTGCCCACCCCCACGTCGGGGGCCCCATCGTGAGAACGACCATCGGGAGAAGCTCCATGGCCACCACCGCCGGGACCGAAGCGGGCGACAGCGCCCGTGGCGCGTCCGTCATCGTCAATGTCCTGCAGGTCATCCGGTGCTTCACGGTGGATGAGCCGCTCCAAGGGGTCACCGAGATCGCTGCGCAGGTGGGGCTGCACAAGTCCAGCGTGTCCCGGATCCTCGCCACCCTCGAACAGGAACGGGTGGTTGAACGGGACGAGGCGTCCCGAAAGTACCGGCTTGGCCTGGGGCTGATCGCCGTGGCCGGCCCCCTCCTGGCCAACCTCGATGTCCGGCGCGTCGCCATGGAAGACCTTCGCGACCTCTCCGAGACCACCGGGGAGACGACCGCCCTGAACATCTGGGACGGCTCGGCCGCCGTCACCGTGGAGCAGATCCCGAGCCGCCGCCAGGTCAAGCACACCTCCGTCCTGGGCAGCCGCTACGCCACCGGTCTCAGCGCCAGCGTCCAGACCTTCCTGGCCCACGCCGCCCCAGACCGGGTGCGTGAGCTGGTGTCCTCCGGTCGCGTGGCCTTCGACTCCCCGGTAGACGTGGACGAGTACCTCGAACGGCTCGCTACCGTGCGGCAGGATGGCCACGCGGTCAACCACTGCGAGACCTCCCCGGACGAAGTGGGCATCGCTGCCCCCGTCAGGGACCACCGCGGCGAGGTGGTGGCAGCCGTTCTGGTCGCCGCCCCCTTCTACCGCGTTCCCCAGGACGAGATCACCCGCCTCGCCACCGCCTGCCGGGAGGCCGCGCAGCGCATCTCCCTGCGCTTGGGATGGACCCCTGCCTAGAGCTCCCGCACCCCGGACCCGGCCACGGGCCTCATGCTGACCTTCTCGCTCGGCTGACCACCGGAAGGTCAGTCATCGGATGCTCCAGTCCCTCAGGAGCCGGACCGCACCGATTCCTCGATGGCCGCACCCACGGACATCAGGTGCTCGCGCATGGCCCGGGCCGCCTCCTCCGGCTCGCGCGCGCAGACGGCGTCGATGATGGCCAGATGCTCGGGCAGGGACTGCTGCGAGCGCCCCGGCTTGGCGAACAGGCGGTACTGGAAGCGCACGGCCTGGGCGCGGAGCCGGTCGATGGTCGCGGCGGCCGTCTTCTGTCCGGACAGGCGGATCAGGGTGGAGTGCAGGTCCGTGTTGCCCTGGGCGTAGGCGGCCTGGTCCCCGGTCTCGACGGCGGTTTCCATACGCCGGCCGATCTGCCGCAGCTCCTCGGCCTCGGCCTCGGTGATGCGCGTGGCCGCCCGTGCGGCACACAGCGCCTCAAGGGCAGAGCGGACCTCCACGATCTCGATCGCCTCCTCCACGGGGACGGTCCGGACGCGGGCACCGCGGTTCTGGATCCGCTCGACGAGGCCCTCGACCGTCAGCTCGGACAGGGCGGTGCGCACGTGGCCGCGGCTGGCCCCGTACATCTCGGCCAGGTCAGCCTCCACGAGCCGCTGGTTCGGCACGAGCTCGCCGGCGAAGATGGCAGCTCGAATCTGGTCCGCCACGTCGGTCGCGTTCACCGCAGCACTGGCCCGTGTTGCTGTTGCCACTGGAATCTCCCCCGCTCGTCAGCCATGATGGAACTGATTGTAAACAATTTTGTCACAGATAATGCAGGCCACAGCAGATTTGGTGAAGGAATACACCGTGAGCCCAGACCCCGCTTCGCCCACCACACCCGCTCACCACGGCCGTGACGCCGTCCAGGGCGGCACCGCCACCGAGGTCCGGTGCATGATCATGCGCGGAGGAACCTCCAAGGGACTGTACTTCCTGGCCGAGGATCTGCCCGCCGATCCGGCTGTCAGGGACTCCCTGCTGCTCCGGCTGATGGGGTCCCCGGACGCACGGCAGATCGATGGGCTGGGCGGAGCACACCCCCTGACCAGCAAGGTCGCGGTGGTCTCTCCACGCTCAGACGGCGGAGTCGACTACCTGTTCCTCCAGGTCTCCGTCGACGAGGCGACCGTCTCAGACCGGCAGAACTGCGGCAACATCCTCGCCGGCATCGGCCCCTTCGCGGTCGAACGCGGCCTCGTCCCCGCCCAGGAAGGCACCACCGAGGTGGTCATCCACATGGTCAACACCGGTTCCGTGGCCCGCGCCCGGGTCACGACGCCGGCCGGTCGCGTCGCGTACGAGGGCGATGCGGAGATCGCGGGGGTGCCGGGGACCGCGGCCCCGGTGGTCCTGGACTACCAGGGCACTGCCGGGTCCAGTTGCGGAGCCCTGTTCCCCACGGGGAACCGCATCGATACCTTCGCCGGGGTCGAGGTGACGTGCGTGGACAACGGGATGCCCGTCGTCGTGATCGATGCCGCGGCACTGGGAGTG
This sequence comes from Citricoccus parietis, assembly GCF_042433045.1. NCBI lineage: Bacteria > Bacillati > Actinomycetota > Actinomycetes > Micrococcales > Micrococcaceae > Citricoccus > Citricoccus parietis. The sequence goes on from NZ_JBHLWH010000013.1 coordinate 180,676, forward strand.
GAGGGGACCGAGGAGCCCGCCGCGCTGGAGGCCGATGCCGAGCTGTGCGCCGCGGTCGAGGCCGTGCGGCTCGAGGCCGGCGTCGCCATGGGGCTGGGAGACGTCAGCGAGACCACGGTGCCGAAGGTCTGCCTGGTGGCCCCCGCCCGGAGCGGGGGGACGTTCAACACGCGGTGTTTCATCCCGAAGCGCGTCCATGAGGCCATCGGAGTGTTCGCCGGCGCCTCGGTGGCGGTGGTCTGGCAGGTGCCCGGCACGGTGGTGGCGGGTCTGAGCGGTGACCATGACGCGGCCGAGACGCGAGTGGAGCATCCCACGGGCCACACGGACCTGGTGGTGGAGGTCGACTCCGGGGACGCCTCGGAGGCGGGCCGGTCCTCGGCATCCGGCGAACCCACCGTCCTGGTCACGGGCAGCGTGCGCACGGCCCGCAAGCTGATGGACGGCATCGCCTTCGCCTGAGCGGGCGGACGCCCCCGCCGGTAGACTGGCACGGCCCCTCCGCCACCGCCACTACTGGAGCACGCCCATGACCACCCCCATTCCGGTCAAGCCGAGCCGCCGCAAGCGGCCCGCCGCCGGACCCCGCCCACGCCTGAAGATGTCGCTCTACGGCTTCCTCGTGGCCTGGCTGGCGCCGAACCTGCTCATGGCCGCCATCGTGCTGGTGCTGAACTTCATCCCGGCGCTGCAGGCCTATGGCTCCCTGACTCCGCTGCTGACCACCGTCGGTCTGGCCGGCCTGGTCATCGGCCTGCCCCTGTGCCTGCTGGTGAACTGGCTCTTCCGCCACAAGACCAACCAGTGGATCCATGTGATCGGCTACGCACTGGTCGGCATGCTCTACGGCCTGGCGGTGCTGTTCTCCGGGGTCGGTGGCCTGGTGCCCATGCTCATTCCCATCATCGGCTTCCCGGCCGCCATCCTGATGGCCCTGGGCCGCGCCGTGGCCCAGCCGCTGGTGAAGGTCGTCCGCCCCGAAGCAACCTCTGCCGCCGTCTGACCCGCCGCCGGGCGAAGGGGAATAACATGGTGCGCATGCCTTCCACTGATCAGTACGACGTGCACACCCCCGCCCTCTCCTTGACCATCGCCGGTTCCGAAGCAACCGGCGGCGCCGGCGCCCAGGCCGACCTGAAGACCTTCCAGGAACTGGGCACCTTCGGGATCGTGGCGTTGACCTGCATCGTCGCCTTCGACCCGACGGACGATTGGAACCACCGGTTCGTCCCGGTCCAGGCAGACGTGATCGCCAATCAGCTGGAGGCCATCCAGGCCGACTATGCCGGGTCCCTGAAGACCACCAAGCTCGGCATGATGGGCTCCCCGGAGACCATCTCCACGGTGGCCACCGCCCTGAGGAATCAGGAGTGGGAGCACGTGGTCCTCGATCCCGTGCTGATCTGCAAGGGCCAGGAGCCCGGCCACGCCCTGGACACGGACCGCGCCCTCAAGGCCGAGCTGTTGCCCCTCGCCACCTTCACCACCCCGAACCATTTCGAGTCCGAGCAGCTGTCCGGGATCACCGTCCGCACCCTGGAGGACCTGAAGGAAGCGGCTAAGCGCATCCACGAGGTCTCCGGTGCGGCCGTCCTCGCCAAGGGTGGCATGAAGCTCGACGGTCCGGACGCCCTGGACGTGTTCTACGACGGCGAGACCCTCGAGGTCCTCTCCGCGCCCAAGATCGGCGACCATGGGGTCTCCGGCGCCGGCTGCTCCCTGGCCGCCGCCGTCACCGCGGAACTCGCCAAGGGTGCCACGCCGCTGGAGGCGGCCCGCCGCGCCAAGGAGTTCGTCACCGAGGGCATCCGCCAGCGCGTCACCGGCAACACCCCGTTCGACGCCCTGTGGCAGGGCGGCCTGCGCCGCGCCTGAGGCGCGCGGCCGGCGTCGCTCCCCAGATCCCGACGCCGGCCCGCCCCCTCGCGTTTTCAGTCGACTTTGAGTGGGTGTTTCCCACCAAACACACCCACCAACTCGACTGGAAGGCCAGACGCTTGCGGAATACCTTGGCGGAAGGCCCTGTTGTGGCCTTTGTGAAGATCGAAATTTTTTCCGACGTCGGCTGTCCATGGTGCTTCATCGGCAAGCGCCGGTTCGAGAGGGCCCTGGAATCGTTCGAGCACCGTGATCGCGTCGAGGTGGAGTGGAAGAGCTTCCAGCTCGATCCCACGCTGCCTGAGCACGATCACCGCCAGGAGATCGACTACCTCTCCGAGGCCAAGGGCATGCCCCGCGAGCAGGTGACCGCGATGCTGACGCACGTGACCGAGCAGGCCGCCGCCGAGGGCTTGGACTATGACTTCGACCGTCTCGTGGTGGCGAACTCCTGGAAGGCCCACCGGGTGATCCAACGCGCCAAGGCGGTCTCACTGCAGACGGCCGAGCACCTTGAGGAACAGCTGTTCCGCGCCCACTTCGAGGGCGGCAGGAACATCGGTGACGAGGAGGTCCTGGTGGAGCTCGGCACCGCCGCCGGACTCACCGCCGAGCAGGTCCACGAGGCCTTGTCCGAGGACCGTTGGGAGACGGCCGTCAAGCAGGACCTGGCCACCGCGCAAGCCCTGGGTGTCACCGGGGTCCCGTTCTTCGTCCTCGGACGCAAATACGGCATCTCCGGCGCCCAGCCCACCGAGGTCTTCACCCAGGCCCTCGAACAGTCCTGGGCGGAGTTCCAGCCGCTGCAGATGGTACAGCCGGCGGCCGGCAACCCGGCGGGTGCCGGTGGGCCGGATGGTCTCAACGGACAGGCCTGCGGTCCCCAGGGCTGCGACTGACACCTCCACCACCCCGGTCTCTCTGGTGCCGCGTCAGACGCGATGCTGGAAGTCGATGCCCAGTCGGCGTGCGGAGAGGAACCGCCAGGCCAGCAGGACGCCCAACAGCGTCGCCGAGACGGTCATGACCCAGGAGAAGTGCCAGCTGCCGGCAGCGGTGGCGATGGTGGCCAGGATGATGGGTCCGACGAAGTTGGCCCCGTTGTAGATCTGGACCATCAGCCCCATCGCCGCTGCGCCGGAGCCGTGGGGCGGGGCGATGTCCACAGCGATCCGGTTCAGGCTGGCGGGAACCAGGGCGCCGACTCCGGAGAACAGCGCGACGGCGAGGATCTGCACCACCAGCCCACCCGGCACACCCGACCAGTCCGGCGCGAAGGTGATGATCGAGGCAGCACCCATGGTGCCCAAGCCGATCAGCACCAGCCGCCGCATGGGGATGCCCCGTTGGTGCAGCCGGCCCGTGATGATGTTCCCGGCCCCGTTCACCCCGCCGACGATCGCGGTGAAGATGCCCGGCCAGAGCCCGCCGACTCCGGCCTCGTCGAAGATCGTCGGCAGGAAGCCGATGACCGAACCCCATTGCAGGGTGTAACAGGCGAAGACGATGCCGGCCATCCACGGGGTCAGAGTCTTCACGGTGGCGCCCACGCGCCGTGCCGCCAGCCTCACATTGGAGTCACGGTCCGACGGCGGTGGGGGCACGAACACCACGATCAGGGGGATGGTTGCTGCGGTGACCACTGCCATCACGACCCACCACACCTGCCAGCTGACACTCGTGAGCAGCAGCGTGGAGGCCAGGACCGCCACGAAGGTGGCCAGCCCTTGAAAGGAGCCCCACCATCCCATGGCGATGTTCGTGCTGGCGGGCGGCGTGATCAGGCGGATCAGGGGCGGCGCCACCACGGTGGCCATCAAGAAGCCGACGCCCTCCAAGGCGCGGGTGGCCATCAGGAATCCGGTGGTCTCCGCGAAGGCTCCAGCCAGCGAGCCCATGGTCAGCAGGGTCAGCCCGATGAGCAGCGTGCGCCGCAGCCCGAGGACTTCCGAGAAGAGGGAGACCGCGAGGCCCAGGGCCATCGAACCGACCTGGACGATGCCCAGCAGCACTCCGGATTCGATGAGGGTCATCCCCAGGTCATCCTGGACGAACGACAAGGCTTCAGGAAGTTTCCAGATATGCATGGCGGCAGCCACACCGGCGATGACGATGGGGATCCAGGTGAAGCGCGTGCGTGCTGGCTGTGCAGCGTCCACGCCAGACGGGGCGTTCATTCTTGACACCCTAATGTGAGGTCCAGACGGCACTGCCTGTGAGACCTGCCTCACCGACAACGTGTCCCTTAAACACCTGAGAGGCGGTGGCTAGGCCACCGCCTCTCAGCGGATATTGGATTGGTGGGCCCGTATCCCCCCGGGCTTATTCCACCGTCCGATCCGTGTGCACCGTCTCATGGGGCCCTTTCAGGTTAACCCGCGTGGCAACCGGACCGCCATTGGACCTTTGGCTAGTCTTGTGACCATATATGTGACGCAAGTCACACCGAAAGAACTTCTCACGCGCTGACTCCATGAAGCGGAACCTCAGCGCGGACCCGCCACCACTGGCCATCCCGCGCAGACGACATGGTCCCGCCGAAGGCGTCCACGCGGTCACGCATGCCGATCAGGCCGCTGCGGGATGAGTTCCAGCCGGCACGCGCGGCCGATCCGTTCGAGGGCAAGGTGTTGTCCACGGCAAGCTCCAGTTGCCCTTCCCGGGTATGGACCTCGATGTGGCATTCGCCACCCTCCGCGGAGTGCTTGGCCACGTTGGTAACAGCCTCTTGCAGGACGCGGTAGAGGGCAGCCTCCACGCTCTGCGGGATATCCCGCTCCAGGCCGGAGGTCTCCACGGTCGTCTCGATGCCGAGGCCATCCAGCATGCGCCCGAACTTCACAGCCCCGTACTCGAGGTCCAACGCCGAGGCGCCTTCCCCGAGCTCCCGCTGGGCGGCCTCCTGGTCCCCTGCGACCAGCCCCTCGGCCTGAAGTAGCGACAGCATCCGGCGCAGGTCGGCCAGGGCTTCCCCGGCGGAGTCGCCAACGACATCCACCGCCTCCCGAGCGGCGACGTCCGTACCGGCATACTTCGCAGCGCGTGCTTGCATCGAGATGATGGTCAGGTTGTGCGCGACGATGTCGTGCAGGTCCCGCGCAAGGGATCGGCGCTCCTCCTGCGCGGCCATCGCTGCACGTCTTGTCGCCTCAGCCACCCTCATCCGGTCTTGTTCTCTGCGGTCCAGCATGAGACGGATGGAGTTCCCCACACCCCATGCCAAGCCGATGAAGACCAAAGCCAGCCACATGACGCCGCCGAAGTACGTTGACGTAAAGGGGATGAGTAACACCCAGACAACCGCGACGGCCAGTGCGAGGTAGCTAAAGAGCCGCTGACCAGTTGCCGCGACAGCACCCAGCAACAGTGGCAGGGCCAAGGACGTCGTCGCGAAGTAGTCCAGCAGATGGCTTGCCACAAGTGCCGGAATTAGCGAGGCAAACGCGACAGTCGTTCGCAACCACAGCAAATAGACTGATATGGATGTCAACAAAACGACAGGTGTTTGCTCGGCATCCAGAGCGCCCGAGTTCGTCACGGCAATGGCGATATCCGAGACGATCGATAATGTGGCGAACAGTGATGTCAGGACAAGCAGGACCCAACTCAATGGTCGGGCAGACCAGAAGCCGGCCAGCCCCCTAACGGAGCTGGCCGGCATGGCATTACTCATCAAGACCTAGCAGGCACCAAACCAGCACCAAAAGATATTGGCTCCGTTGCCGAAGCCCATGGTGGACATGCCACCGGATGAGTCCTTGGAGCTGGGCTGGGTCTGGAACGTAGAGGGAAGCACTGAACCGGAGGTAGGGGCTTCCGCGGCCGCAGCCGGGGAAACGAGGAGGGCAGATGAGACAAGGACAGCCGCAGCTGAGGCCATGAGGGTGCGTTTCATACCGTTATTATCACCTGCTGAGGAGACGTTCTCCACATTCAGAGGATTTTGACAGGGTTTTCCTAGGTTTGGAAACGGCGTGGCTCCATAGCATCCGATACCTCCGATTCCTGCATGTCAAGCCGCACTGACCTCTGCCAACGGCTAGGCTGAAGCCATGCCAGATACCAGCCCATCGCCCTTGTCTGTGCTGATCGTCGACGACCAGCCGTTGATGAGCGGAGCCCTCAAGATGCTGGTCGAGAATTCTGCCGACATGAACTGCGTGGGCATCGCCGCCAATGGCGCCGAAGCGTTGGAAGCGTGCAGGGCCGTCCACCCGGACGTTGTCCTCATGGACATGCAGATGCCCGTCATGGGCGGCGTCGAGGCCACGGAGCGCATCACCGCGGAGTTTCCGGATACCAGCGTCCTGGCCATCACCACGTTCACCTCGGAGCCCTATCTCGTGCCGGCGTTGAAGGCGGGCGCGGCCGGTTACCTGCTGAAGGACGCCGACCCGGAGACGATCATCGGCGCCATCTGGAGCGTGCACCGCGGGGAGTCCGTCCTCTCCCCCGCCGTCACCCGCAAGCTGCTCTCCTCCATCGAGGATGACCGCCCCGGCGTCGGGACGGCCACGGTGGCTCCGGGAGACCCGGATGGCTCGGACCTGACACCTCGCGAACTCGATGTGCTGAGGTTACTGGCCCGGGGCCGGTCCAACCCGGAGATTGCCGAGGAGTTGCATATCTCCGAATCCACGGTGAAGGCCAACCTGTCCAAGATCATGGACAAGCTCGAGGTCCGGGACCGCGTCCAGGTGATCATCCGCGCCGCGCAGCTGGGGTTGGTCACCCTCTCCCTGGGCTGACTCCGCCTCAGGCCCGGACGACGGGCAGCTCCGAGAACCTCGTGGTGTACTGCGGCGAGGCGAACTCACGGCGCATGGTCCACGTCCCCTGCTCGGCCAGACCTCCAGGCCCGAGGCCGATCGAGGTTCCACCGAACCGCCCGCGGACACGCTCCAGGACATCCTCCAGATGCCGGTCGGGGCCGCCGTCGGATCCGTCCGGCCCCTCGATGTCCTCGAATCCGGTCAGCACCTCCTGCCCCGTTCCCGCCGGTCCCAACCCGGACAGCATGACGCCGGCACGGGTGTAGGGCACTCCCTCCCGCAGCACGGACCGCATCGCTCCCACGGCCGCCCGGGTGATGGCAATCGGGTCGGCAGTGGCACGCGGAAGGGCCACCGACCTGGAGACCGATCCATCGGGCCCGGAGAATCGGGAGGTCCCGTCCGTGACCAGTACGGTCCTCGCCTGCTGACCCTGCACTGCCAAACGTGCTGCGGCGCGCTGCGCGTAGAGGTTCATGACGTCGTCCATGTCCGCACCGGTCGTCACCGTCCTGGAGAAGGAGCGCGAGAAGATGACCTGGCCCGGGCCCGCCTTCTCGTCCACGTCCGGAACGCACGGCACCCCGCTCAATTCCAGGACAGTCCGTTCCAGCACCACGGAGAACCGGGAGCGGATCCACGCCGGGTCCGCGGAACGCAGGTCGGCGATGCTCCGGATCCCCAGCCGTTCCAGCTTCTCCCCTGATTTGAGGCCCACACCCCAGACCTCGGTGGCCGGGAGCCGCTCCATCAACCGGTCCACGAAGGCGGGCCGGGCCGCGTCCATGGAGAAGACGCCTCCGATCCGGTCGTCGTCCGGGTTGTTCTTGGCCACGTGGTTGGCGAACTTCGCCAACGTCTTGGTCGAGGCGATCCCCACGCACACCGGGAGCCCGAGGTGCCGGGCCACCGCCGCCCGGGCCTCTCGCCCGGCCTGCAAAGCCTGCTGCGGGGTGCCGGTCAACCCGATGAAGCACTCGTCGATCGAGTACACCTGCTGCCAGGTGCCCCAACGGCCCAGCAGCTCCATCACACGGGCGGACATGTCCCCGTAGAGCTCGTAGTTGGAGGAACGCGCCACGAGTCCCCAGGAGGCGGCCTGCGGGGCGAGCTGGAACCACGGCATCCCGGTCTTGAGCCCCAGGGCCTTCGCCTCCGGAGACCGCGCCACCACGCAGCCGTCGTTGTTGGACAGCACCACCACCGGCCGGTTCTCCAACCCGGGATCGAAGGCCCGTTCGCAGGAGACGTAGAAGTTGTTGACGTCCACCAAAGCCAGGTGATCAGTCACCACTTCGCCCTTCCTGTTTCAACCGGGGGCTTCACCGTACGCTCACAGGCGGTGCAGTCAGTAGGTGGCCACGCCCCAGATCTCCAGGGCATCCACATCCTCCACAGTGAGGGGCGCCGCCCCGTCGTCGGTCTGCAGGGTCACGGTACGCCGGCCCCGTGCGGTCCCGAGGACCAGCCGCCGCACCAGGAGTTCTCCGTTGACCACGGCCACCACCACCGAGCCGTCCTGCGGCGTGGCCGCCCGGTCCACGACCAGCTCGTCCCCGTCGCCGATGCCGGAACCCACCATGGCCTGCCCGGACACCCGCATCAGGAACGTCGAGGTACGGTCCCGGACGAGCTCGCGGTTCAGGTCGATCCCGCCGTCCAGGTAGTCCCGGGCAGGAGAGGGGAAACCGTGGGCGCGGGGCGCCTGCCCAGCGGCCGACGTCGGCTCCGGCCCGTCCCCGGGCGGCGGCGTGATGGTCATGCGGTCGCCGCAGACCCTAGTCGTCTCCGCCGGCCTCGGCATCCGCGGAGGACGGAGAGGCCGAACTGGAAGACGGCGTCGGCGACGGTGACGACGACGGGGAAGCAGAGGCCGAGTCAGAGGCAGAGGCGGATGCTGACCCCTCGGCCTCGCGCTGTTCTTCCTCGGCCTGGCGTTCGGCCTCCTCACGCTGGGCCTTCTCGCGCTGCGCCTCCGCCTGACGTTCGGCCGCCTCGCGCTGGCGCTTCGCCTCAGCCTGCCGCTTCTCCTCGGCCTGGCGCTCGAGTTCCTCCCGCTCACGGGTCTCCAGCACGTTGCGCGTGCCGTCCAGTGCCTTCAGTTCGGCCTGCGCGGCGGACAGGGCGCCCGTCAGCTCCTCCTGCAGCCGGGGCACGTCCGCGGCCCAGGCGAGCGAGGCCAGGGAGGTCTCCTCGGGATCGATGGTGGCGAAGGCCTTCTCCGCGGCCACGCCCTGCTCGACGGCGGCCGAGATCGTCTCGATCTGGGTCTCGGCCTCGGCGGAGGTGGTGGGGCGGTCCTCCGGCAGGTCCTCCAAGGCGGTCAGCGCGGGACCGATCCGGCCGGCCAGGGTGCACGGGGCGGCGGAGGAGTACAGTCCGGACTCCTCGCTGCGTGCAGTCTCCTGGGCCTCGCGCAATTCGCTGCCGAACCCTTCCCTCGGCTGCTCGGGCAGCGGTACGGCGAACCCTGCCTCGGCCTGCTGGAGGTTGACGACCTCGCCCCCGTGGTGGACCAGGGCCAGCCGGGTTCCCTCGGGGCCGTCCGACTCCTCCGGATACTCCAGCTGGACCGAGTCCCCCGGCTCGAGGAGGGTCGCCAGGTTGGTCATGGCCTCGTCCGCGAGGCAGTTCTCCACCGTGGGTTCCTCCCCCTCGGCCGCCGGCCGGGGAACCACCACACCGGCCAGCGTCACGGTCTCCTCGGTCCCGTCCATGTTCACCACGAAGGTCTGTCCATCCTCCACGCGCACCACATGTCCGTTGGACTCGGCGGTGCGCACGCCCTTGATGGCGCTCAACACGGCCAGGGTCAGCAGGAGTGCCGCCAGCAGGACGAACGCGATGATGCCCAGTACGGGGACCCGTCGGGCTGTTCGCTGTTCTGTCATGTTCTTCCTGCAGTGGGGTGATCGCGGTGGCACTGAAGCTCGGGCACAAGAGAAGAACCACCGTGGCGCGGAGGGCCCGCAAGCTCAGGGAAGTCTAGCAAGCGGGCCCTCCTCTCCCGGAACCCCGAGGCTGGACGACGCCGGCCCGTCGGCTGGCGCGGCGGCACTACTCGGCGCGGCGGTAGAACGGCGGTTCCACCACGGTGAACGGCTCGGCCTTGCCGCGCAGGTCCACGGAGAGCTCCGTGCCGGCGTCCTTGAACGCGACATCGATGCGGGCCAGGGCGATCGGGTGACCCAGCGTGGGGCTGGGGACGCCGGAGGTGACCTCACCGATCCGGTGGCCGCCGCCGTCGAGCACGGGATACCCGGCCCGCGCCGACCGGCGGCCGGTGCCCTTCAACGCGACGATCGTCTGGCCGGTGGTGATGCCGGTGCCGGCCTCGCGGGCGGCCAGCAGGGCGTCTCGGCCGACGAAGTCGCCCTCCTTGGTCTTGAGCGGCACCGCATTGCCGGCCCCCGACTCACTCGGCAGGTGGCCGAGGTCGAGCTCGTTGCCGTAGAGCGGCATGCCGGCCTCCAGGCGCAGGGAATCCCGGCTGGCCAACCCGCACGGGAGCAGGCCGACGCCGAGGCCCTCCGCCGCCTCAAGGAGCGTGTTCCAGACCGCGGTAGCCGTGGTGGACAGCACCCCACGGTCCGCCACGGGGCCGATGATCAGCTCGAAGCCGTCCTCGCCGGTATACCCGGTGCGGGCGGCCAGGACAGCGATCTCGCCAGCTTCCCCGCCGGTCCGGACCGTGGCCGGCCGGGCGGAGTAATACCTCATCCCGTCCAGCTCGGCGGCTTCTGCCTCCGGCAGGACGGCGGCGAGGATCCGGGCGGCCTCCGGGCCCTGCACTGCGATCAGGGCCGTCTGCGAGGACTCGTTGCGGACCGTGGCATCGAAGCCGGCGGAGCGTTCCGTCAGCGCAGCCGCCACGGCCGCGGCGTTGCCGGCGTTCGGGACCACGAGGAACTCCCGCGCCTCCTGCCCGGTCGCGTCGTCACCGCCGCCGTCCAGCCGGTAGACGATCAGGTCATCCAGAACGGTTCCGGAATCGGTGCAGATCAGCGAGTACTTGGCGCGCCCCGGGGCGACGGCGGACACCCGGGCCGTCAGGGCGTAGTCCAGCGCCTCGGCCGACTGCGGGCCGGTGACCCGCACCTCACCCATGTGGGACAGGTCGAACAGTCCTGCGGAGGTGCGGACGGCCTGGTGCTCGGCCAGCTCTGAGCCGTACTTCAGGGGCATCTGCCAGCCGCCGAAGTCGGTGAAGGAGGCGCCGGCCTCCACGTGGACGCCGTGCAGCGGCGTGGTGCTGTTGCTCGTGCTCTCGCTCATGGTGGGTCCTGTCAGTGGGAGACGGAGGAGGAGGACTCGATGTTGTCCGCGACGGCGGTGGCCGACGCCGCGGCATCGGCGGGATCGGACGCCTCGAAGGACTCGATCGGCGGGCAGGAGCAGAACAGGTTGCGGTCCCCCCAGGCGCCGTCGATGCGGCCCACCGGCGGGAAGTACTTGTCCCGGCGCAGCGAGTCCACCGGGTAGGCGGCCTGCGAGCGCGGGTAGCTACGGTCCCATTCGTCCGCGGTGAGCACCTCGGCCGGGTGCGGGGCGTTGCGCAGCACGGAGTCGGCCAGCGTCTGAGGGGTGGTGGCCTCCATCTCGGTGTGGATGGCCAGCATGGCGTCGATGAACCGGTCGATCTCGGCCAGGTCCTCGGACTCGGTCGGCTCCACCATGAGGGTCCCGGTCACCGGGAACGCCAGCGTGGGGGCGTGGAAGCCGTAGTCGATCAGGCGCTTGCAGACGTCCTCGGCCGTGACCCCGGACTTCGCCGTGAGTTCCCGCAGGTCCAGGATGCACTCGTGCGCCACCAGCCCGGTCTCGCCGGTGTAGAGGATCGGGAAGGCGTCCCCGAGCTTCTTCGCGACGTAGTTGGCGTTGAGCAGGGCGTACCGGGTGGCCTCGGTGAGCCCCTCGCCGCCCATCAGGTATAGGTAGGCCCAGGAGATCGGCATGACGCCGGCCGAACCGTACGGTGCGGCCGTGATCGGGTGCTCAGCGCTGGGCAGGTACGGCTTGAGGTGCTCAGCCACGGCCACCGGGCCCACCCCGGGACCGCCACCGCCATGCGGGATGCAGAAGGTCTTGTGCAGGTTCAGGTGGGAGACGTCCCCGCCGAACTGCCCCGGCTGGGCGAGACCGACGAGCGCGTTGAGGTTCGCGCCGTCGATGTAGACCTGTCCACCGGCCTCGTGGACCTTGCGGCAGACCTCGCGGACATCGGCGTCGTAGACGCCGTGCGTGGAGGGGTAGGTGATCATGATGGCCGCGATCCTGCCGGCGTTGGCCTTGATCTTGGCCTCCAGATCGGCCGAGTCGATGGTGCCGTCCGGGGCCGTGGCGACCACCACCACCTTGAGCCCGGCGAGGACCGCCGAGGCCGCATTGGTGCCATGGGCGGAGGCCGGGATGAGGCAGATGTCCCGCTCGCCCTCACCGTTGTCCAGGTGGTAGCGGCGGATGGCCAGCAGGCCCGCGTACTCGCCCTGGGAACCGGCGTTGGGCTGGATGGACACCGCCGCGTAGCCGGTGATCTCCGCCAGCTTCTCCTCCAGGTCTCCCAGCAGGAAGCGCCAGCCCTCGGTCTGGTGGTCCGGGGCGAAGGGGTGGATGGAGCAGAACTCCGGCCAGGAGATGGACTCCATCTCGGCGGTGGCATTGAGCTTCATGGTGCACGAGCCCAGCGGGATCATGGTCCGGTCCAGGGCCAGGTCATAGCCCGAGAGGCGCTTGAGGTAACGCAGCATCTGGGTCTCGGACTTGTAGGTGTTGAACACCGGGTGGGTCATGAACTGGCTGGTGCGCCGCTGGGCGGCGGGGATACGCGCGGAACCCGGGGCGCCGGCGTTGGTGCTGGTGCTGCTGGCGTTGGTGCTGGCGGCACTGCTGTCCTGGCGGGCCGGGAGTGACTCGTGCGGGGCGCCGAAGGCGGAGAGCACCGCAATGAGGTCCTCGTCCGTGGTGGTCTCGTCGCAGGAGATACCGACCGTGCCGGCGTCCACGAGGCGCAGGTTGACCCCGGCTGCCTCGGCGGCGGTGACCACGGTGCGGGCCAGGCCGGGCACCGAGACCTGGATGGTATCGAAGAAGGCGTCCTGGGTGAGGTGGAAGCCCTCGGTCTCCAGGGCGGCGGCCAGGCGGGTGGCCTGGCGGTGGGCGTGCTGGGCGATCGCGGTGACGCCCTCCGGGCCGTGGTAGACCGCGAACATGGAGGCCACGATGGCCAGCAGGGCCTGCGCGGTGCAGATGTTGGAGGTGGCCTTCTCGCGGCGGATGTGCTGCTCACGGGTCTGCAGGGCCAGGCGGTACGCGGGCCGGCCCGCGGCATCCTGGGAGACGCCGACGAGACGGCCGGGCAGCTGGCGCTCGAGACCCTTGGGAACGGCCATGAAGGCGGCGTGGGGGCCTCCGAAGAACAGCGGGACACCGAAGCGCTGGGTGTTGCCGACGGCGATGTCCGCGCCCTGCTCTCCCGGAGGCGTGATCAGGGCCAGGGACAGCAGGTCGGCGGCGATCGCGACCATGGCGCCCCGCTCCTTGGCCTGGGAGATCACGGCGGAGTGGTCATGGACCCGGCCGGAGTCGCCGGGCTGCTGGAGGACGATGCCGCACAGGCCCTTCTCGTCCAGGTCAGCACCGAGTTCGGCGGGCAGGCCAGCGGCGAGGTCGGCGGTGCGGACGTCCAGGCCGAGCGCCAGGGCACGGCCCTCGATCACGGCCCGGGTCTGCGGGTAGAGGTCCGCGTCCAGCAGGGTGATGCCGTCCTTGGCCTTCTTGTTGGCACGGTGCATCAGCAGGACGGCCTCGGCGGCGGCGGAGGACTCGTCCAGCATCGAGGCGTTGGCGATCTCGAGGCCGGTGAGATCGGAGACCATGGTCTGGAAGTTCAGCAGGGCCTCGAGGCGGCCCTGGGAGATCTCCGGCTGATACGGCGTGTACGCGGTGTACCAGGCCGGGTTCTCGAGCACCTTGCGCAGCACCACGGGCGGGGTGACGGTGTCGAAGAAGCCGCGGCCGATCATCTGGGTCTTGACGATGTTGCGGTTCGCGATGGCGCGCAGGTCCTCCAGCACTGCTGCCTCGGTGAGGGCCGGCGGCAGGTTCAGCGGGGTCTGCTGGCGGATGTCAGCGGGGACGGCCGCGTCCACCAGGTCGGACAGGGAGTCGAATCCCAGCTCGGCCAGCATCTGCTCGGCATCTGAGGGCCGCGGGCCGATGTGGCGGCTGGTGAAGGGCGCGGAGGCGGTATCCCGCGGTTCGTGGCGTGGCGTCGGGGTCTCGGCGGCGGTTGCGGTGGTGGTCTGCATGGTGGTCCTCCAGGGCGCTTTGGGCACGGAACGGTACCTCCCCGCTCTGTCATCAACCTGAGAGATTCCGCCCGTATCTGGAGGATACGTCCTTGCACCGTCGGTGTCCGAGGGCGCTGGGCCCCGGAGCTTTCCAGAGTCGCCATGCCCTGCGCGGTACCGGTGCCTGAGAGATTCTCGGGGAGAAATTGCTCCTTCGGCGGCCACTCCCCCGTCGTCCGTTCGGTCCAGGGACCTCCGGCGGTGGGGTTGCGGCACTCTCCCGCGCTGGGTGCTTGACGTGCCGACCAGTCTTCCACAGACGGCCCGCCCCTGGCGCCGTTCGAGGTTCCCGGTGACGGCTAGGGTGTCTGTGGCCGGCGGCCGACGCCGGCACTGGAACAGAGAAGAGGCGCGTGACGTGGGGATAGGTCTTGTGGTGGCAGCACCCTTGGCAGCTATGGGAGTGACCCTGCTGGTGATCGGTCTCGTCCTACGGCGGAGGCGCACGGCCCGGCTCCGGCGGATCACCGCCCGCACCACCGGCACCGTCAGCGGGTACGACTTCCTGGGCGAGGGACGTGTCCACCCGGTGGTGGACTTCGTGCTCGGCAGCGAGGTCTTCCAGGCCAAGCTGAAGTACCGGGCTGTGGTCCGCATCAGCGGCAGCTTCATCAGGGGGTCCGAGGTCACCAGCGATCCGCTCGCCAAGACCTTGAAGATCCGGGAGAACAGCCGCGGCTCCCGGACCCGGATCCCCGAGATCTTCCCGATGGGCTCGGCCCTCGAGGTCCACTACAACCCCGCCGATCCACGCGAGAACTTCGCCGTCCGGGACCACGGTTCCTTCGCCGCTCCCCTCCTGATCTGGATGGGCGCCGGGTTCACCGTCCTCGCCGTGGTCCTGGGCGTCTCGCTCGGAGTCTCCGGCTAGCCGTTCTGGCGGCGATTGCGGTGGCGACTGAGGTTGCGGTTGCGGCGCAGCCAGAGCGGAATCGAGGCGAGCAGCAGCAGCCCCGCCACCCCGGCGAAGGTGGCACCAGGCCCGAGGTAGGTGAACCCGAGCCCACCGAACACCCCGGCCAGTCCCAGCCCGGTATCGAAGCTCATGTTCCACCCGACGCTGGCGGCACCATGGCTGGTAGCCCGGGCGAAGGCCATGACGAGGCTGGCTGATTGCACGGTCCCGATCCCCAGGCCCATCAGCACCAGGCAGGCGGCCAGGAGACAGGGTGAACCCACCAGGGCCACGGCCACCAGCCCGGCCGCCGTCATCGCGATCCCGGCCGTATAGACCGCCGTGGGATCGAGCCGGTCCGTCAACGATCCCGAGACCCAGCGTCCGGCCACGGAGGCCGCCTGCATCGTCGCGATGAACACCGCCGGATGCGCGGTGCCCCCGCCCGGCCCGAACGCGATCACCAGCCCGTAGGCGGCCATGCTGACCAGGAACGGCAGCAGCACCGGCCCCAGCGCGGCCCACCACCGCGCGGACACCCGCCCGGAAACCGTGACCGACGAGCGGGCCGCGCCGTCCCGGCGGGCCTCGCCCTCCACTGTGGTCTCCAGCGGCTCGAGCGGCTCCAGCGGCTCGACGGCGCCCGCGCCGGAGACCTCAGCGACGCGGTCCGGGACGCCCCGCAGAGCCGCGAAGGCGAGCAGCACGCACGTGGCGGCCATGAGCCGGAAGACCTCCAGTGGCACCACCCCGCTGAACCACAGCCCCAGCGGGGCGCCCACGGCGGCGGCGGCCGAGGTCGCCGCCCCGAACTGCCCCAGCGCATGCCCCGCCCGGTCCGGCCGGGAGACCGCCGGGACGGCCGCCGTCGCCACCACCACCAGAACACCGAAGCCACATCCGACGGCCACGCCGGTCACCAGCAGTGCCGCCACAGGGTGGGGGATGACGAGGCTCGCGCCGTGGCCGACGGCCATCAGCAGCAGGGATGACCCGATGGTCCGGCGTGGGCCCCACCTCTGGCGCAGGGCGGGGGCCGCCGGCTGCACGGCGATCACACTGAGCATCATGATGGTCAGCAGGGTGCCGCCGGTGACTGCGGTCAGCCCCCGGTCGAGGCTGATCGGCACCAGGGTGGAGTAGCTGAGGAAGAAGCCGGAGAAGCCCCACACGGCGATCCACATCAGGCCCCACAGGGCTGGCTGACCCCGGACTGCGGGGTGCGGAGTGCTCACCCCCACACCCTAGGCATCCCCCGGTACGAAGAAGGACAACTCCCGGGGTCGCACAGCACAGCGGGCCGTCCGGAACGTGTGGAAGAGTTGGCCCATGCCCGTCTTTGAACGTCGCTCCCTGGTCCCCCATGATCGGTCCACCGTGTTCGCCTGGTTCTCCCGGCGTGGTGCGCTCGTCCGCCTCACGCCGCCGTTCGCCGGTTCCGTGCGGCGTGAACCGGAGGGGCTCGACGTCGGCTCGGTCGCCCGGTTGGGCATCGGCGCCCCGGGGTCGCTGGGGTTGGGCCTGGAGTCGGCCACCGGCCTGGCCAGGACCGTCCTGCCCTTCCGGCTGCCGCAGTGGTTCGCCCCCGAGGCCCCCTGGACGGCTCGGCACACCGCCCTGGAGCCGGACCGCATGTTCCGGGACGAGATGGCCTCCGGCCCGCTGACGTCCTGGGTTCACACACACAGCTTCGAGGACGCGGCCCCCGGGGAGGCGGACACCGCGGACGGCCGTCCCGGTTGCGTGGTCCTCGACCACATCGAGTACGAGCTCCCGGCGGGGGCCGTCCGGCGCCGCAAGGGCTCGGTGTGGTCCCGGGCCGGGCGGTGGACGGAGGAGCGCCTCGAGTCAGAGCTGGACCGGCAGTTCGCCTACCGGAGCGCCCAGCTCCGCGAGGACCTGGCCTTCCACGCCGCCCACCCCGTGCCATCCGCCGTGTCCGACGAATCCGGCAACGCACGCCCGCTGACCATCGCCGTGTCCGGAGCCAGCGGCCTGATCGGCACCCAACTGTGTGCCCTCCTGACCGGCGGTGGACACCGGGTACTGCGTCTGGTCCGCGGCGGCCACCACACCCGTGCGGACGATACCCTCGTGTGGGACCCGGCCTCCGGGACACTGGACGCCGAGGCGCTCCGGAGCGCCGACGTCGTGGTGAACCTGTCCGGTGAGACCATCGGCGGGCGGCTCTCCGAGGCCCACCGCTCCGAGGTGCTGCAGTCTCGGCTGGCGGCCACCGGCCTGCTCGCCCGGACGCTCGCGGAGCTGGCCGACGACGGCCGTCCCCGGGCCCTCGTGAACGCTTCCGCGGTCGGCTTCTACGGAGCTGAAGCCGGCACCGGCCCCCGCGGCGAGGGCCTGCGGGAGACCGATCCGCCCGGAGACGACTTCCTGGCCGAGGTCTGCCAGCAGTGGGAGCGCGCCACCGCGCCCGCCGCCCGGGCGGGGGTCCGGACGGCGATGATCCGTACCGGCCTGGTGCTGACACCGGCCGGGGGCGTCCTGCAGCAGCTGCTGCCGCTGTTCCTCCTCGGCGCGGGCGGTCCCCTGGGCACCAGCAAGGACCGGAACCCGTGGCAGAGCTGGATCTCGATCGACGACATCGTGGGGCTCTTCGCCCACGCCGCCCTCACGGACACCGTGGAGGGCCCGGTCAACGGCACCGCGCCGAGGCCCGTCCAGGCCCGGGACTTCGCCGCCACCCTCGGACGGGTGCTCCGCCGCCCTTCGGCCGTCCCCCTGCCGGCAGCCGCCCCCACGGCCTTGCTGGGCTCTGAGGGCAACCGGCTGCTGGTCGAGGCGGACCAGCAGGCCCGGGCGGACCGGGCGCACGAGTCCGGATACGCCTACCGCCACCCGGACCTGGAATCGGCTCTGCGGCACGTGCTGGGACGCTGACCGCCGGCTCAGAACACCGGGAGCCCACCGGTCACGCCCACCACGGAGCCCGAGACGAAGCTGGCCTCCGCGGGACTGGCCAGGAACACGTAGGCCCCGGCCAGTTCAGCCGGCTGGCCGATCCGCCCCAGCGGGGTGTCGGCACCCATGTGGGAGACGGCCTCCGGCTCCTTGGTGGCCGGCTGGAGCGGCGTCCACACCGGCCCCGGAGCCACGGCATTCACGCGGATGCCCTGAGCACCCAACTCACCGGCCAGGTTCACCGTGACGTTGTTCAGGGCCGCCTTGGTGGCGGCGTAGTCGATCATCGTCTCGGAGGGCTGGTAGGCCTGCACCGACGTCGTGATGATGATGCTGTCCCCCGCACCGAGATGGGGCAGGCAGGCCTGGCTCAGCCAGAGTGTGCCGTAGAGGTTGGTCTTCACCGCGCGGTCCAGGTCCTGGGTGCGCAGTCCGCCGAGTCCCGGCTCTCCGCGCGCCCAGTGGTACCCGGCGTTGTTGACCAGGATGTTCAGCCCGCCCAGTCCGGCCACGGCCTCCTCGGCGATCCGCTGGCACTCCGCCTCGTCACGCAGGTCACCGGGGACCGCGACGGCGTTCCGGCCGGCCTTGTCGATCCATCCGATGGTGTCCTGCGCGTCCTCGGCCTCGTCCGGGAGGTAGTTGATGGCCACGTCCGCACCCTCCCGGGCGAAGGCGATGGCCACGGCACGGCCGATGCCCGAATCGCCCCCGGTGATGAGCGCCTTGAGGCCCTCCAGCCGCCCGCGGCCGACCCAGCTGGACTCGCCGTGGTCCGGCACCGGATCCATGGGCGCGGTGAGTCCGGGTGGCTCCTGCTGCTGGGCCGGCATGGTGCCGTCGGATCCCGCCATGGACCGTGCATGGCGCCCGGCCTCCGTCAGGTCATCGTCCTTCATGGTGTCCCCTCATCTGTTGGCCGGGTCTTCGCTATGCCACCCTAGGAGCACCACTGACACGGCCGGAAGGTCTGAGCCCATGACTGACACCATCCCCTCCCTGCTCCCCGTTCCCGACGACGGCTGGTCCCGGGTGCTGTGCATCGTCGCCCATCCGGACGACATGGAGTACGGCACCTCGGCGGCCGTGGCCGCGTGGACCGCACGGGGCATCGAGGTCACCTACCTGCTGCTCACGGCGGGCGAGGCCGGTATGGCCGAACCCCCGGACGTCGTCGGGCCCCTGCGAGCTGCGGAACAGCGGCGCGCCTGTTCGGAGGTGGGCGTGGAGAACCTACTGATCCTCAACCACCCGGACGGGATGCTCGAGTACGGGCTGGCACTGCGCCGGGACGTCGCCCGCGCAGTGCGGACGGTGCGCCCGGATGCCGTGGTCACCGCCAATTTCGACTTCGAGGCCTACGGCGGGCTGAACCAGGCCGATCACCGCGCTGCCGGGCTGGCCGTGGTGGACGGTGTGCGGGATGCGGACAACCCCTGGGTCTTCCGCGACCTGGCCGAGGCCGAAGGTTTGGAGCCGTGGCACGTCTCCGCCCTGTTGGTGGCCGGCCACGAACGCCCCACCCACGCGGCGCCGGTGGATGGCGCGGCGGTGACGGCCGCCGTCGCCTCCCTGAATCGCCACGAGGCCTACCTGAAGCACGTCACCGGCCACCCGAAGCCGGAGGAATTCATCCCGGAGATCCTCCGGGCCGGGGGCGCGCAGGCGGGCTCGGACCACGCCGTGACCTTCCGGGTGTTCGACCTGGGCGGGCTCGGCGGCTAACCCTCAGGCCATGGCCGGTTCGGCACCCGAGGCGTCAGCGGCGAAGCCCAGCTCGTCCAGGGAGGCGCCGTTGGCCACGGCGTCGATGACCTCCACTGCCTCGTCCTCCGAGATCTCCAGGGCCAGGGCGACCTCGGCGGCCAGCGGTGCCTGGGCGGCACGGAAGAGGTCCTTCTCAGCCATGGACAGACCCTTGGTGTCGCGGCGGCGGCCCAGGTCCCGGACCACCTCGGCGATCTGCTCGAGCAGGCCGGAGGCCACCCGCTCCTGGTTGGCCTTCATCCGGCGGGACCACTGCTTCTCCTCCACACCGGACGGCTCCTGCACGACCTCGAGGAGCGTGCGCAGGTGGGCCCGTCCGTAGACCTCGCGGACGCCGATCTCCTCCACCTTGGACTCCGGGATGGACACCACCAGGTTGTTGCTCCGGATGGTGAGCTCAATGTAGGTCACCTCCGTCCCCTTGACGGTGCGCTGCGTACGGTTCGTGACCGCCGCGGGACCGTGGTGGGGGTGAACAACAAGCTTGCCGGGGCTCAACTGCATGTATACGTCACTTTCCTTCGGTGCGAAGGCCTCCCCCAGCACCTGGCCCGTCCACGGGCCGGGTGCTTTCCGTGAGTTTGGCTGGATTCCATTTTCTCACAAATACGGGACAGCTGCCGCCCTATGCCCTAGGCTTCTCCCCCTTGACAGCACCGCCTCGCCTAATGCTCCTGCGAGCGCAGGAATTCGAAGACCTCCACCTCGTCCACTCCGGGAAAGGCCCCGGACGGCATGGCGGCCAACAGGTGGGCGTTGGCACGGGCCGCCGGCCAGGCATGGCCTCCCCAGTCGGCCTCCAGGTCCGGGGACGGCAGCCGGCAACAGCTCGGATCCGGGCATCGCGACACGGAGCGCGAGGTGGTGTCCGCGCCGCGGAACCAGCGGGCATGGTCGAAGGGCACGCCGATGGACAGGGAGTAGAACCCGGAGGAGTGCGCCTCCACCACGGCGGTGCACCAGTACGTTCCGGCCGGGGTGTCCGTGTACTGGTTGAAGGCCCGGAACCGGTCGGCCACGCCGAACACCTCGCGTGAGGTCCAGTTCCGGCACACCTGCTGCCCCTCGATGGCACCGGTGTGGTCCGCGGGGAAGGACACGCCGTCGTTCTCGTAGGCCTTGTGGATGATGCCGGACTCGTGGACCTTCTGGAAGTGGCACGTGATGCCGAGGTGCTCTGTCGCCAGATTGGTGAACCGGTGCGCTGCCGACTCGTAGGACACCCCGAAGGCGTCCCGCACGTCCTCGATGGCCAGGTCCCGTTGGGCCTTGGCGTTCTTCAGGAACTTCACCGTCTCCTTCTGCGGCATCATCAGGGCGGCCGCGAAGTAGTTGGTGTAGACGCGCTGGCGCAGGAAGTCCGAGTAGTCGGCGGGCTCCCCGTGCCCGAGCACATAGGCGGCGATGGCCTGCAGCAGCACCGACCGGGGGTCATGGTCCGGGTTGCGGGCCCGGGAGAGGTAGAACCGCCGGTTCTTCAGGTCTGTCACCGAACGAGTGGAGTGCGGCAGGTTCGAGACGGAGCGCACCGAGAACCCCAGATGGTCGGCCAGGTCAGCGGCCGCATGGTGGCTGAGCGGTCCACCGGAATGCCCGACGGCGTCCAGCAGGTCCTGCGCCTTCCGCTCCAGTTCCGGGTAGTGGTTGTTGCGCTCCTTCATCTCCTGCCGCAGCTCGGAGTTCGCCCGCCGGGCCTCCTCCGGGGTGGCGGCCTGCTCCTCCATGCGCCGGTTCAGCTCCGCCTCCAGCCCGGCGATGACCTCGAGCACCTCGGTGGGGGTGCGCGGGGAGATCTTGATCTGCGGGAGCCCCAGACTCGCATAGTGGTCGGTGCGCTGGGCCTTCTCCACCACGATCTCCAGGGCGGCCCGCCGGCTCGGGGCCTCGGATGCCAGCAGTTCCTCCACCGTGGCGCCGTGCAGACCAGCCAGCCGGGAGAGCAGGGACAGCCGGGGCTCCCGCTTTCCGTTCTCCACGAGGGACAGGTGGGATCCGGTGGCCCCCACGGCCTCGGCGGCCTGATCCAGGGTCAGTCCGGCCTCCTTGCGCAGGTGGCGCAGGCGGCGGCCGAGGACCACGGGGTCGAGGTCGGGGGTGACGGTATGGGCACCGGCGGCAGTGGCCGCGGAGACAACAGAGGTAGCTGAGGTAACGGAAGAGGTGAGCGCCATCACGCCATGATAGTCAATTCAGCCTGCTTTTTGACTCGCAATCGAGCAACTCGCGCCAAGACTCGCAATCAAGCGAGACATCTTGACGATTATCGAGCCAGCAGGCCACGCCCGCCCCGCACGGTCAATGACGTCGGCGCGGGCCCGTTCAGAGGTCCGCCAGCACCCCCACCGGGTTCTCGAAGCAGTCCGCGACGAACCGCAGGAATCCGCCGGCCGTCCCGCCGTCGCAGATCCGGTGGTCGAAGACCAGGGAGAGCTGCATGACCTTGCGCACGGCCAGCTCGCCGTCCACCACCCACGCCCGGTCGATGATCCGTCCCATCCCGAGGATCGCGACCTCCGGGTGGTTGATGATCGCCGCGGAACCGTCGGTGCCGAACACCCCGTAGTTGTTGATGGTGAACGTCCCGCCGGACAGGTCCTGCGGGGTCCCCCTGCCGGAGCGGGCCAGCTCGGTCATCCGGCGCAGCTCGGCATGCAGCTGCCGGGCGGTCATCGCGTGGGCGCCCCGGATGGCCGGCACCACCAGACCACGCTCGGTCTGCACCGCGAACCCGAGGTTGATGCCGTCGAAGGACACGATCCGGTGCCCGCCCGCGCCGTCCTCCTCGAAGCGCTGCGCCAGCTCGGGGTACCGGGCCAGGCCCGCGAGCGCGAACCGGGAGGCGAAGGCCAGCAGCCCCGGCACCTCCTGGTCCCCGCGTGCCTTCAGTGACGCCCGCAGCTCCAGCAGCGGGGTGACGTCCACGTCCACCCATATCGTGGCCTCGGGGATCTCGCGGCGCGATCGGGTCATGGCCACGGCGGTCACCTTGCGCACCCCGGAGACCTGCTCGACGCCGGCCACCCCCAGTCCCGTGCGCGGGTCCAGTGCATCCGTGGGCTCCGGAGCCCACGATCCCTCCCCGGCCCCAGCCGGCTCGGCACCCTTCGTCTCCGTGGACGTCGACAAGGCAGAGGCGGCCGTCTCCGCGCCGGCGCCAGCCAGCACATCGGCGCGCAGGATCAGACCACCGGGCCCGGTCCCCTGCACGGCGGTGAGGTCCACCCCGTACTCGCGGGCCAGCCGGCGCACGAGGGGGTTGACCACCCGCGGGGCCGGGCGAGACGGCTCGGGCGCCTCCGTCGACGGGCCTGCGGCCGAGGACTCGATGGTCGACGACGCGACGACCGGAGAAGCCGCGGCAGCTTTGCGCCGCCGGGTACGGCCGCTTGCGGCGCCACCGGGGGTGCCGTAGCCGATCAGGACGTTGCCGGAGCCGGCGTCGTCCACCTCCCCCTCCACCGCATTCGCCGCATTCGTCGTAGGCCGAACCGTGTCATCCGCACCGGGCACCTGCCCCGAGGCAGCCGCAGCCTCCGGCCGCACCCCGGCACGCTCCTCCTCACGGTAGGACTGGGCGCCCTCTGCCAGAGCCGGGGCACCAGCGGATCCGGCGGAACCATCGGAGCCGTCGTCGTTGGATCCGGTGTCACCAGACGCCACGCCGTCCTCGACGGAGACCAAAGGCCTGCCCACGTCCAGGGTGGTGCCGGCCTCGGCGTGCAGGGTTGCCACGGTGCCGCCGAAGGGGCTGGGCACCTCGACGAGCGACTTGGCGGTCTCGACCTCGACGATCGGCTGGTCCACGGCCACGGCGTCGCCAGCGGCCACCAGCCACCGGATGATGTCGGCCTCGGTCAGGCCCTCTCCCAGGTCCGGGAGCAGGAAGGTGCGGATGGTCATGTCAGTCCTCCCACTGCAGGTCGTCCACGGCGTCCAGGATGCGGTCCACCGAGGGCAGGAAATGGTGCTCCAGCTTCGGCGCCGGATAGGGGATGTCGAAGCCGGTGACCCGCAATACAGGTGCGGCCAGGGAGTGGAAGCAGCGCTGCTGCACGCGGGCGGTGATCTCCGCGGCCACGGAGGCGAATCCGGTCTCCTCGGTGATGACCACGGCCCGGCCGGTCTTGACCACGGACGCGACCACGGTGACGTCGTCGAAGGGGACGATCGTGCGCACGTCCACCACCTCCAGTGAGCGCCCCTCCTCCTGGGCGGCGGCCGCCGCGGCCATCGCCGTCGGCAGGGACGGGCCGTACGCGATCAGCGTCGCGTCGGTCCCGGTCCGCGCGACGGCGGCCCCGCCGGATTCCAGCGCGGCGCGCGGATCCGCACCGGCCCCGGGACCGGACCGGCCGGCGTCGTACTGCTCGCGCAGAGCGTCCAGGTCGACCCGGTCCTTGGCGAAGTACAGCTTCTTCGGCTCCATGAAGACCACCGGGTCGTCCGAGTCGATGGCCGCCCGCAGCAGCAGGTAGGCGTCCGTCACGGTGGCCGGGGTGACGACCTTGAGGCCCGGGGTGTGCGCGTAGTAGGCCTCCGAGGAATCGCAGTGGTGCTCCACGCCGCCGATGCCCCCCGCGTACGGGATGCGGATGACGATGGGCATCGCCACGGCTCCCCGGGTGCGGTTGCGCATCTTCGCCACGTGCGAGGCGATCTGCTCGAAGGCCGGATAGGCGAAGGCGTCGAACTGCATCTCGATCACCGGCCGCATCCCGTTGATCGCCATGCCCACGGACATGCCCGCGATCCCGGACTCGGCCAGCGGGGTGTCGAAGCACCGCTCCTTCCCGAAGCGGGCGGCCAGGCCGTCCGTGATGCGGAAGACCCCGCCGAGGGTGCCCACGTCCTCGCCGAACACCACGACGCCGGCATCGGCGGCCAGCGCATCGGCCAGGGCCGCATTGAGGGCTTTGGCCATCGTCACCGGACCCGTATGGACCGGAGCCACCGGGGACTCGGGGCGCGGCCCGGGGACGCCCGCCCCGCCGGCCCGGGTGGCGGACTCACGGGCCGCGTCCACCGCGGTTTCCACGGCGTCGACTGAACCGGCGTCAGGGCCGGTGGTCTGGCGGGTGCTCATGATGCCTCCTCACGGGCGAGTTCCTCGGACAGCTGGGCGGACTGTTCGGCCAGCTGCGGGGTGGGGACGGTGAAGACGTGGGCGAAGAGATCCTGGGGGTCCGGGGTGACCTCCTGGTTGAGGCCGTCCCGCAGCTCGGCGGCGACCTGCTCGGCCTCCTGCTCGAAGCGGGCCTGCAGCTCGTCGGCCAGCAGGCCGCGGCCGGTCAGGTAGGCACGCATCCGCTTCACCGGGTCCTTGGCCAGCCATTCCTGCACCTCCGCGTCCTCGCGGTACCGCGTGGCGTCGTCGGCGTTGGTGTGGGCCTGGATCCGGTAGGTCTGTGCCTCGACCAGCAGGGGGCCCGCACCGCCGCGCACGAGTCGCACACCCCGCTCGAGGACGGCGAGCAGCGCCACGAGGTCATTGCCGTCCACGCGCTCCCCGGCCATGCCATAACCGACGGCTTTGTGCGCCAGCGACGGCGCCACCGTCTGGCGGGCCAGTGGCACGGAGATGGCGTACTGGTTGTTCTGGACGAAGAAGATCACCGGCAGGTGGAAGACGGCCGCGAAGTTCAGTGCCTCATGGAAGTCGCCCTCGCTCGTGGCACCGTCCCCGCACAGGGCCACCACCACGGTGTCCTCGCCGCGCAGTCTCGCGGCATGCGCGGCCCCGACCGCGTGCAGCAACTGGGTGGTCAACGGGGTGGACTGGATGCCGACCTTGTGCTTTCCCGGATGGTAGCCGCCGTGCCAGTCGCCGCGGAAGACCGTCATGGCCTCCACGGGCGGAACCCCACGGGAGATCACGGCCACGGTGTCCCGGTAGGTGGGGAACAGCCAGTCGCCCTCCTCCAGGCAGGCCGCGACGGCGACCTGGCAGGCCTCCTGCCCGTGGCTGGAGGGGTAGACCGCCATCCGCCCCTGACGCACCAGCGCGGAGTTCTGGTCGTTGATGCGCCGGCCCACCACGAGGCGGCGGTACGCCTCCAGCAGGTCCTCGTCGGCCGGGACGGGGTAGTCGTGTCCCGGTTCCGGGTCCGGGCCGGCGCCCTGGAGCCGGCCCTCCGGGTCCACCATCTGGATCAGGTCGCGGGCCGGCAGCATGTAGTCCTCCGGCGTGATGCCGAAGCTGCGGGCGGCATCGGTGATGCCGGTGCGGGGGTCCTCGCTCATCGTTCCTCCTGGGTCGTCGAGTGCCGACCGTGGTCCACGTCACTGCGGTAGTCACTTTGTACCCACCAGTGTGGATCGAGCCGAGGGGTCGTCGCCGCTGCAGGGCGAGACTGTGGACGAATGGAGAGAATTGCCTATTCTGGTGGATGTTCTGCAACAGCGCACCGACTCTGTGAGTGAGGGATTCCATGGGCCCCGTACCCGCACCGATCGACTCCGTGGATGAGCAGATCCTGGCTGAGCTCACGAGGGACGGCCGGCAGTCGGTGACCGCCCTGGCCCAGAGGGTGCACATCTCCCGAGCTCACGCCTACGCCAGGATCAACCGACTGCAGCAGGACGGTGTCATCACCCGCTACAGCGCGGTGGTGGATCCGGTCCGTGCGGGCCTGCGCTCCTCGGCCTACGTCACGCTGAAGCTGCGCCAGCACGGCTGGCGGGAGGTCAGGGAGGCCCTCGCGAAGATCCCGGAGGTCTACCACGTCAGCCTCGTGGGCGGGAACTTCGATGTGCTGCTGCTGGTCCGGGCGCGGGACAACCTGGACCTGCGCCGGGTGGTCTTCGATCACATCCAGCCGCTGCCCGCGGTGCTGGACACCCAGACCTTCGTGATCTTCGAGGACGCGGACACCCGGTAGGACTCCGCCGCGGCACCCCACTCCGGGGCCGGCGGCATCTCGGCGGTGACCCTGGGCGCGATGGTGTGGCGATGAGCGGAGGTCAGCGGGGCGCGGGTGTGCCGGCGACTCCCTGGAACACGGGCTTGCGCTTCTCCTGGAAGGCGGCGAACCCCTCGGCGTAGTCGGCCGTGCCGCACAGGTCGGCCTGGGCCTGGTTCTCGCGGGCCACGGATTCCCACAGACCCAGTCGCTGGTCCCGCACCTGGGCGACGAGCTCCTTGGAGGCCAAGAAGGCCCCGGTGGCACCGGTGGCGACCTTCGCCACGATGCCGCGGGTGTCCTCCAGCAGGCTCTCGGCGGGCAGTGCCCGGGAGAACAAGCCGGAGGCCACCGCCTCGGCGCCGCTGATCAGCTCCGCGGTGTAGATCAGGTCCAGGGTGCGGTGGGCGCCCAGCCGCTCGGTGAACAGCCAGTGCCCGCCGGAGTCCAGCGTGGCCCCCAGGTTCGCGAAGGGCGAGCCGATCTTGGCGTTCTCGGCCACGTAGACCACGTCCGTGGCGATCGCCAGCCCCAGGCCGACGCCAAGGCAGGCGCCCTGCACCGCTGCGAACGTCGGCGCCGGGAAGGCGCTCATCTTCTGCAACAGCGGGGTGACCTTCCCGCCGAGGTAGCCCAGGACATCATCGTCCGCCGGGGTGACCCCGGAGATGTCGCGTCCGGCGCAGAACCCGCGGCCCTCTCCGCGCAGCAGCAAGGCGCGCACCTCACCGCGCGCGGCGGCGGCAGCGGCGTCGTCGTAGGCCTTCTCGAGTTCGGCGAGCGCCCCGGCATGGAGGGCGTTCATCTTCTCCGGGGCGTTGAGGACGACCTCGGCGATCCCGTCGGCCAGGTTCAGTTCGATCATGCGTTTTCTCCTAGGCGTCGTAGTTGAGGACGAGGGTGTCCGAGGTCGGGTGGGATTGGCAGGTCAGCACGTAGCCCTTCTCGACCTCGTCCGGCTCAAGCGCGTAGTTCTCATCCATCTCCACGGTGCCCTCGACCACCTTGGCCCGGCACGTGCCGCACACGCCGCCGGCGCAGGCGAAGGGTACGTCCTGGCGCACCCGCAGAGCGGCGTTGAGCACCGATTCCCGCTGACCCTTGGGAGACTTCACCTCGCCCTGCAGTCCGTCCAAGGTGAAGGAGATCTGGAAATTCTCCCCCGCCTCGTCCACCTCCACGGGACGGCCGATGTTGCCCTCCGGGCGGCCCTGCTTCGGGTCACCCGTGGTGAACAGCTCGTAGCGGACCTTGCCCGCGTCCACGTCCAGGGCGGTCAGCTCGTCCCGGACCAGCTGGACCAGTTCGAACGGGCCGCAGAGGAACCACTCGTCCACGGTCTCCGGACGCATCACGGTGGACAACAGGGTGGAGAGCTTCTCGTGGTCGATCCGGCCGGACAGCAGCGGTGAGATGCGCTGCTCCCGGGTCAGCACGTGGTGCAGGGCGAATCGGGAGGGATAGCGGTCCTTGAGGTCGGCCAGCTCCTCCAGGAACATCACGTCCATGGCGGCCCGGTTGGAGTACACCAGGTCGAAGCGGACCTGGTCATTGGACGCCAGCACCGTGCGGGCGATCGCGATGACCGGGGTGATGCCGGACCCGGCGGCCACCGCCACGAAAGAGTGCTCGGTGTCCGTGTCGATCGACTCCGGGTCGTTCAGCTCGGTCATCCGGTGCTGGGAGATGAACGCCCCGGCGGGACTCATCACGTCGATGGTGTCCCCCGCCACCAGGTGCTCGTTGGCCCAGCTGGAGAAGAGCCCCCCGAGGTCCCGCTTGATGGCCACCCGGACCTCTCCGGGCCGCGGCTCGGCGCAGATCGAGTAGCTGCGGCGCACCTCGTGCAGCGTGCCGTCCGCGTCCGGCAACTCCTTGCGCAGGGCCACGTACTGGCCTGGCGCGTAGTCGTAGTCGTCCACCAACCGCTCGGGCACCGCGAAGGTGACCTCGACGGCGTCGGCGGTCAGGCGGCGGACGCCGGCCACCTCGAGGGGGTGGAAGGTGGCGCGGCGGCGTGCGGGGGCGGTTTCGGTGGCGATAGCGGTCATGAGAGCACCTTGAAGTAGTCGAAGGGTTCCAGGCAGTCCCGGCAGGAGTACAGGGCCTTGCAGGAGGTGGAACCGAAGCGGGCGAGTTCGCGGGTGTTCAGCGAATGGCAGTGCGGGCACTTCACGGCCAGGCCGAGGGTCACGGTGCCCCGGTGGCCGGTCCCGGTGGGCGGCGCGATGCCGTACTCCTCGAGCTTGGCCTTGCCCTCATCCGTCATCCAGTCGGTGGACCAGGCCGGGGACAGCACCAGGTCCACGCAGACCTTCTCGTAGCCGGCCGCAGCGAACTCGTGCTCAAGGTCCTGCCGGATGGCATCCATGGCCGGGCACCCCGAATAGGTCGGGGTGATGGTCACGACGACGGCGCCGTCACCGTCCTGCTCGACGTCCCGCAGGATGCCCAGGTCGGCGATGGTCAGCACCGGGATCTCCGGGTCGGTGACCCGGGCGGCGATCTCGTGCAGGGATTCGATGGTGGTGGCGGGTGCCATGGTGGTCCTCCTGACGTCTACCAGGTGGCGCCGGGGTGCCTGCGGGCGAGCACCTGCATCTCGGCGAGGATGTATCCCAGGTGTTCGGAGTGTTCACCGCGGCGGCCGAGGCACAAGGCCGCGGGAATCTCCGGGACGGCCAGTTCGGACCGGTCGAGGATGTCCCGCAGCCGGTCGTCCCACTCCGCACGCAACGTGGAGGGGCGCACGGCGATTCCCGCGAGTTCATCGTGCAGCGGTTCGTCCTGGAACAGCTCTGCGGTGTAGGGCCAGAGCTTGCCCAGGGCCGCGCGCATCCGGTGGGCCGACTCCTCGGTGCCCCGGCCGAGGCGCAGGGTCCACAGCTCGGCGTGCTCCAGGTGGTAGTCGACCTCCTTGAGCGCCTTGGCGGAGATGGCGGCGATGGTCTCGTCAGCCGAGTGCACCAGCCGGGCGTAGAGCTGGTGCTGGTAGAGGGCCATGAACAGGCCGCGCACCATCGTCTCGGCGAAATCACCGTTGGGCTGCTCCACCAGGTGCAGGGAGGTGAACTCCTCCTCCTCACGGAAGTAGGCCAGGTCGTCCTCCGACTGGCCCCAGGCCTTGCCGGCGTAGCTGAGGAAGGAGCGGGCGTGGCCAAGCTGGTCGAGGGCGATGTTGCCCAGGGCGACGTCCTCCTCCAGCTCAGGTCCGCGCGAGATCCAGTGCGAGAGCCGTTGGGCGAGGATCAGGGCGTCGTCGCCCAGATGCAGGGCATACCGCGCGACGGCGTCGCCCGCGGGTGCTGTCTGCTGCAGGGCGATGTCCTCGGGACGCAGTGCGTTGCCGGGGGTGACCCGCGTGGCCGACGCCGCGGCGTCGCCGAAGCTGTCGAGGCTATGGTCCGGCAGCTGGCCGGTGGAGGTGCCGCTCACAGGTGCTTCACCCCTTCGCTTTCCCTGTAGTAGGTGGCGTGGCGGTAGTCCTTGCCCTGGGGCGATTCGAACATCATGTCCTTGGCATCCGGGTCCGAGGTGGTGATGTCTGTGGAGCGGACCACCCAGAGGGAGACGCCCTCGTTGCGCCGGGTGTAGAGATCCCGCGCGTTACGGACGGCCATCTCCGCGTCCGGCGCGTGGAGAGAACCGGCATGCACATGGGACAGGCCCCGCGAGGAGCGCACGAAGACCTCCCAGAGGGCCCAGCCGGCCGACGTCGGGGGCTTCGGAGCACCCTGACTGGGCTGGTTGTTCTGGCCGTCCTGGCCGTCCTGGCCGATCACGGTGCTGCTCATCGTCAGGCCACCTCTGCCGTCTGGTCCTGCAGGTTCTGCCCATCCCGTTGCTTCCGGGCGAAGGCTGCTGCGGCCTCCCGGACCCAGGCCCCGTCCTCATGGGCCTCCCGGCGGCGGGCCAGCCGCTGGGAGTTGCAGGGGCCGCCCCCGGAGACCACCCGCTTGAACTCGTCCCAGTCCAGCTCCATGTGCAGCCATTGACCGGATTCCTCGTCATAGCGCAGGTCCGGATCCGGCAGACTCAGGCCGAGGACCTTGACCTGTTCCACGATCATGCCGACGAACCGCTGACGCAGGTCGTCGTTGGAGAAGCGCTTGATGTTCCACGCCATGGACTGCTGCGAGTTCGGCGAGTCCTGGTCCGAGGGCCCGAACATCATCAGCGCCGGGGCGTAGAAACGGTTGATGGCGTCCTGGGCCATCTTCCGCTGGGCCTCGGTGCCGCGGGACAGTTCCAGCAGGATCTCGAATCCCTGGCGCTGGTGGAACGACTCCTCTTTGCAGATGCGCACCATGGCCCGGCCGTAGGGGCCGTAGGAGGCACGGCACAGCGGCACCTGGTTGGCGATGGCCGCGCCGTCGACGAGCCAGCCGATGGCACCCATGTCCGCCCACGTGCGAGCGGGGTAGTTGAAGATCGAGGAGTATTTGGCGCGTCCGGTCAGCAGCTGATCGTTCAGGGTGTCCCGGTCGGTTCCGAGGGTCTCGGTGGCCGAGTACAGGTAGAGCCCATGGCCGGCCTCATCCTGCACCTTGGCCATGAGAATGGCCTTGCGCTTGAGGCTGGGGGCTCGGGTGATCCAGTTGGCCTCCGGCTGCATCCCGATGATCTCGGAGTGGGCGTGCTGGGACATCTGCCGGGTCAATGACTTGCGGTAGGCCTCGGGCATCCAGTCTCGGGGCTCGATCCGGGAGTCATCGGCGATGATCGCGTCGAACCGGCGCTCGCCCTCGATGTCCTCCGGTGTCCGGACGGCAGCCAGGTGCCCGCCGGAGCTCGTCTGTTCGGCCATGGTGACCACCTCATTCTCGGATTCGCCGTGTGCGGTTCGGCGGATGTCGTCTCATCAGCGCCGCAGGGGCCCGGTCGGAGCCGTTTTTTTACCGACCGTTCGTTCAGTATATAGGCATCGACTCGCCGTTCGTCAACACGCGGCCCACGCTGACCGCGACCCGGAACTTGACCCAGGTCACAGTTTGAGATTACCTAATGATCGTTCAGTAGATAATGATTGGAGCGCCATGACCACCACGGAGAAGGCCCCGCAAGCACCGTCACGGCTGGGCGACTGGCACGCCATCCTCCAGAACGACCCGGCCAGCGAGTGGATGGGCATCGAGGTGGAGGCGATCGCCGATGGGCACGCCGTCATCACCATGACGTTGCGCCAGGAGATGCTGAACGGCTTCGGCATCGCCCACGGGGGCATGGTGTTTGCCCTCGCCGACTCGGCCTTCGCACTGGCCTGCAATCCGGCCGAGGGCTCGGACGAGACGGTCACCGTGGCCTCGGGCGTGGACATGAACTTCCTGAAGCCCGGCATCCCGGGGCGGCTGCTGACCGCGGTGGCCGACCGGCGCCAGCAGAACGGCCGCAGCGGCCTCTACGACATCCAGGTCTGCCAGTCCCTGCCGGAGGGTGGCACCGAGGTCATCGCGGAGTTCCGCGGGCGGTCCCGCACCATCCCCAAACGCTGACCCGGAGCGCGCCGACACCCCTCCGTCCTCAACGCTCCTCAGCACGCCCCCAGCACCACCGCACACATTAAGGCTTCCGACGATGACCGAGACCCTCTCCACGACCGACGCGACCCTCGGCCTGGACCCTGAAGAGACGATGAGCCGCGACCAGATCGAGGCCCTGCAGCTGAAGCGCCTCCAGGACACGGTCGCCTACGCCTACGATCGCGTCCCCCTCTACCGGGAGAAGTATGACGCGGCCGGGGTCCGCCCCAGCGACCTGAAGGACCTCTCCGACCTGGCGAAATTCCCCTACACGGACAAGGAGGACCTGCGCCGGTCTTACCCCTTCGGCATGTTCGCTGTTCCGCAGGAGCAGGTCGCCCGCATCCACGCCTCCTCCGGCACCACCGGCCGCGCCACCGTGGTCGGCTACACGCAGCAGGACCTGGACGACTGGGCCAAACTGGGGGCCCGCTGCCTCCGGATCGCCGGCGTCACCCCGGGCATGAAGGTCCATAACGCCTACGGTTACGGCCTCTTCACCGGCGGCCTGGGGGCCCACGGGGCCGCGGAGCGCCTCGGCACCACGGTCATCCCGATGTCCGGCGGGCAGACCGAGAAGCAGATCACGCTGATCCAGGACTTCCAGCCGGATGCCATCCTGTGCACCCCCACCTATCTGCTGACGATCGGCGATGCCATGCAGCGCGCCGGGCTCGACCCGCGCAAGACCTCGCTGAAGGTCGGCGTGCTCGGCGCCGAACCGTGGACCGAGGAGATGCGCCACGAGCTGGAGGAGATGTTCGCCATCGACGCCTGCGACATCTACGGCCTCTCCGAGGTCATGGGCCCCGGAGTGGCCGGGGAGTCCGGGCAGACGAAGGACGGCTGCCACATCTGGGAGGACCATTTCCGCCCGGAGATCGTGGACGCCTTCGACGACACCAAGGTCCTGGGGGACGGCGAGCACGGGGAGATCGTGTTCACGGCACTGACCAAGCAGGCCCTGCCCATCATCCGCTATCGCACCCACGACCTGACCCGGCTGTTGCCCGGCACGGCCCGCCCGGGCCACCGGCGGATGGGCCGGATCACCGGGCGCTCGGATGACATGATCATCCTGCGCGGGGTGAACCTGTTCCCCAGCCAGATCGAGGAACTCGCCCTCACGGTCGCCGGCCTGTCCCCGCACTTCCAGCTGGAGATCACCCGACCGGGCCGGATGGACGAACTGGCGGTGAAGATCGAGCGCCGGGATGACTGCACCACGGATCGGGCGCTGGCCGCCGCCGGGGAGCTGCAGAAGCTCATCAAGATCCATGTGGGCTCGAGCTGCCGCATCGACGTGATGGACCCGGAGGCCCTGCCCCGGTCCGTGGGTAAGCTGAAGCGGATCCACGACCTGCGCACGCCCTGAGTCCGCAGGCTCGCAGGACCGCAGGACCACTCGCCCGCGCTGATCAGGAGACCTGACATGACGACCGCTTCTGCCGTGCCGAAGTCCCCCCGGCGGGGCCGGCCCGGCTATGACCAGGACTCGGTGCTGGAGATCGCCGTCCAAGTGTTCAACCGCCATGGCTATGACGCCACCTCCATGGGGATGCTCGCCGTGGAGCTCGGGGTCAGCAAGTCGGCGATCTACCACCACGTGCCCTCGAAGGGTGACTTGCTGCGCCTGGCCCTGGACGAGGCCCTGGTCCCCCTGGAGGCCATCGGTGAGGACGTGCGCGCCCAGAAGGGCGGCACCATCGAACGCCTCGAGTTCATCCTGCGCTCGACCATCCGCGTCCTCATCGACCGTCAGCCCTACGTGACCCTGCTGCTGCGCCTGCGCGGCAACACCGAGATCGAGCGTGACGCCCTGCAGCGCCGCCGCACGGTGGACCACAAGATCGTGGACCTCGTGGTCGCGGCCCAGGCCGAGGGCAGGGTGCGCAGCGATGTGGAGCCGCGCACCACCACCCGACTGATGTTCGGCATGATCAACTCCCTGGTGGAGTGGTACCGCCCGGACGGGCCCGTCTCCCCCGCGCAGGTCGAGGAGAACGCGATCGCCATGATCGTGGACGGGCTGCGCGCCCGCGCCTGACCCGGCGCAGGGCCGGCCTCAGTCGGTCCAATCCCGGTAGAGGGTGTCCTCCTTCTCCACCAGGGTCAGGACATCGTAGGTCGCCACGATCTCGTCGTCCTGGTTGTGGATCAGGGCGTCCCAGGCGACCTCGCCGTACTCGTCCGTCACCCGCGGGGTGATCCTCTTGGCGGTCAGGGTGATGCGGATGGAGTCACCGGCGGCCACCGGGGTGACGAACCGCAGGTTCTCCAGGCCGTAGTTGGCCAGCACCGGGCCGGGAGCCGGCTCCACGAAGAGTCCGGCGGCCCAGGCCACCAGCAGGTAGCCGTGCGCCACGGTGCCCGGGAAGAAGGGGTTGGCGGCTGCCGCCTCCGGGTCCGTGTGGGCGTAGAAGGTGTCCCCGGTGGTGTGGGCGAACGCCGTGATGTCCTCCTGGGTGACCTGGCGCAGGTCTGAGGCCAGCGCGTCGCCGATCCGCAGGTCGGTGAGCGACTTGCGGAACGGGTGCTCCTGCCCGGCCTCGGCCCCGTACGCCGGCGAGCCCGCGATGCGGCGGTCCGCCCCGGTCTGCCACACACCGGTGACGGCCGTGACCAGGTTCGGCGAGCCCTGCAGGGCGGTGCGCTGCATATGGTGCAGGACGGCGCGGATGCCGCCGAGCTCCTCGCCGCCCCCGGCCCGGCCCGGTCCGCCGTGGACCAGTTGCGGCATCGGCGAGCCGTGGCCGGTGCTGGACCGTGAGGTCTCCCGGTTGAGCAGGTGAACGCGGCCGTGGTGGCCGGCGATCCCGGTGGTCAGTTCGCGGGCGACCTCCGGATCGTTCGTGCACACCGTGGCCACGAGGGAGCCGGAGCCGCGGGCGGCCAGGCGGACGGCGTCGGCCACGTCGGTGTAACCCAGCAGGGAGGTCACGGGTCCGAAGGCCTCACGGGAGTGCAGGGCCTCGGCGTCCCCGTCCGCCCAGGTCAGCAGCACCGGGGACATGAAGGCACCCTGCTCGACGACGGCCTCCTCGCCTGAGGCGGTGCGCACCGAGGGGGCATCCAAGGTGCCATAGGCGAGTTCACCCCCGGCGGCGAGCAACTCCTCGACGGCGCCGCGCACGTCCCGCAACTGGTCCAAGGAGGCCAGGGCGCCCATGGTGACGCCCTCGGCGCGCGGATCGCCGAGGACCACGCGTGAGTCCAGCCGCTCGGAGACGGCCTTGGCCACGGCTTCCCGCTGGCCCTCAGGGACGATGGTGCGCCGGATGGCGGTGCACTTCTGCCCGGCCTTGACGGTCATCTCGGTGACGACGGCCTTGACGAAGGCGTCGAACTCCGGGGTGCCCTCCACGGCATCCGGGCCGAGGATGGCTGCGTTGAGCGAGTCGGTTTCGGCGGTGAAGCGGACGCCGCCGGTCACCACGTTCGGATGGGCCTTGAGCGACTGCGCTGTGGAAGCCGAGCCGGTGAAGGCCAGCAGGTCCCGGTAGTCCATGACGTCCAGCAGCCCTCGGGCCGATCCGGAGATCAGCTGCAGCGAGCCGGGCGGCAGGATCCCGGATTCGATCATGATCCGCACGGCGGCCTCGGTGACATAGCCGGTGGGGGTGGCCGGCTTGACGATGGTCGGCACACCGGCGATGAAGGCCGGCGCGAACTTCTCGAGCATGCCCCAGACCGGGAAGTTGAAGGCGTTGACCTGCACGGCGGCGCCGGGGATCCGGGTGTAGATGTGGGTGCCGATGAAGGAGCCGTCCTTGGACAGCGGCTCCACTCCCCCGTCCTGGATGACGTTGGCGTTGGGCAGTTCGCGCCGCCCCTTGGACGAGTAGGTGAACAGCACGCCGATACCGCCGTCGATGTCCACCATGTTGTCCACCTGGGTGGCCCCCGTGCGGTGGGACAGGGCATACAGCTCGTCACGCCGGCTGTTGAGGAACATAGCGAGTTCCTTGAGCTTCAGCGCCCGCTCGTGCAGGGACAGTGCCCCGAGCTCGCGCTGGCCGATGGTGCGGGCATGCGCCAGCACCTCACCGAGGTCCAGGCCCTCGGCCCCGAAACGCAGCATGGCCTCGCCGGTGTTGGCGTCGCGGACCTCCGCGGTGCGGGAGCCCTCCGCGGGGGTCCACCACTGGTCGAGGACGTAGCTGGGGACGGTGGCGCTGGTGGTGTGTGTGCTCATCCGGCAGATGCCTTTCTGAACGATCGGTCAGTAATGACCACCACCCTAACAGGAGGGTGGCCCAGCACACACCCTCCACTGCGGGGCTGTTGGACTCGCCATGGGGCCACTCGACCTCCCTGGCCAAAGGTCCAGTTGAATTACCGCCCACCCCTGTGCGTTTAATGGACGCTGGTTAGGTAAGGCTAACCTCATCGACGAAGGGACAGTATGACAGCCCCCAGCTCCACCGAGCAGATGGTCCCGGCCGATCCGACCGGTCCGACCCACCAAGATAGCCGCACCAGCCCGATTCAGGCTCCGGACAGCCTCGCCCTACGGCACCCGGCGGCGGACTCCGCCCTCCTCTCCGCCGACAACGCGCACCGGTTCGTGCAGGACACCGGGACCGCCGCCCTGCTGGCCGCCGCGGCGATCGTCCGGGCGCAGTCACCGACCACCGGCCCGGACCCAGCGGACCTGCAGGAGTCCGTCTCGGCCATCGACCTCGCGGCGCCGCTCGGCTCGACGGAGGCCGCGCTGGCCGAGGCCTCCTCGCTCTATCTGGACGACGCGGTGTACTTCCACCACCCCCGGTACGCCGCCCACCTGAACTATCCGGTTGCGCTGCCGGCTGTGGCAGCGGAGGCACTGGTCACGAGCATCAACACCTCCATGGACACCTGGGACCAGTCGGCCGGGGCCACTCTGATCGAGCGGCGGCTGGTGCGGTGGGCCGCCGACCTGGCCGGATTGGGTGCGGCAGCGGACGGGATCTTCACCAGCGGCGGCACCCAGTCGAACCTGCAGGCGCTGCTGATGGCCCGCAACCGTGCCGTCTCCCCCGGGACCGGCCCCCTCCCGGGGCGGCTGGCCGGCTGGCGGATCTACGCCTCCCA
The DNA here is from genome assembly GCF_042433045.1 of Citricoccus parietis. Lineage (NCBI taxonomy): Bacteria > Bacillati > Actinomycetota > Actinomycetes > Micrococcales > Micrococcaceae > Citricoccus > Citricoccus parietis. The sequence continues at coordinate 217,747 of NZ_JBHLWH010000013.1, forward strand.
GGACAGCCACTTCAGCATCGTGCGCTCCGCCGTCCACCTCGGCCTGGGTGAGGATGCGGTCGTACCGATCCCCGTGGACCGGAACCACCGCATGGACCAGGTGGCCCTGGAACGGGCCATGGGCGAGGACGCGGCGCGGGGACTGCGCGCCCTGGCCGTCGTCGCCACCGCTGGCACCACGGACTTCGGGTCCATCGACCCCCTGGACGATCTCGCCTCGGCGGCCCGGAGGAACGGTGCCTGGTTCCACGTGGACGCCGCCTACGGCTGCGGACTGCTCGCCTCCCCCACCCGCCGGCACTGGCTCGCGGGGATCGAACGGGCCGACTCCGTGACCGTGGACTTCCACAAGTCGTTCTTCCAGCCCATCGGCTCGAGTGCACTGCTGGTGGCAGAGGGCAGCCGGTTCGCCCACATCACGCACCATGCCGACTACCTCAACCCGGACCAGGATCCGGACAGCCCCAACCAGGTGGACAAGTCGCTGCAGACCACCCGGCGCTTCGACGCCCTGAAGCTGTGGGTGACGCTGCGGTCCCTGGGCTCCGACGTCCTCGGCGGGCTCTTCGACGCCACCCTGGACCTGGCCGCCGAGGCGGGCCGGCTGGTGGAAGACACCGAGCATCTCGCGCTCGCCGCCCCGGTCCAGCTCGGAACCGTGGTGTTCCGGTTCGAACCGGGAGGGGGACCTGGGGCGGACGGCGTGGCCGTGGACCGGCTGCAGGATGCCCTCCGGCGCTCGCTGTACCGCTCCGGCGAGGCCATGGTCGCCGCCACCACCGTCGCCGGCCGGCGTCACCTGAAGCTGACCCTGCTCAACCCGCGCACCACCGTGGCCGATGTGGAGGCCATCCTGGAGGCCGTGGTCCGGCATGGGCGTGCCGTGGCCGAATCGGAGGTGGCCGCATGAGCGCGCCCAAGGTCCACGACGCCATCGCGATCGGCGCCGGACCGTTCAACCTGGGGTTCGCCGCCCTGGCCGGCCCCGCCGGTCTGGACGTCGTGGTCCTCGAGGGGCGGGAGGCACCCCAATGGCATCCGGGAATGATGCTGGCGGGTACACACCTGCAGGTGCCGTTCCTCGCCGACCTGGTCACCCTGGCCGATCCCACCCACCCCCTCTCCTTCCTGGCCTTCCTCAAGGACGCCGGTCGGATCTACCCCTTCTACATCCGTGAGGACTTCTACGCCCTGCGGTCCGAGTACGCGAAGTACCTCGCCTGGGCCGCCGAGCAGCTGCCGGTCCGGTACGGGCACCGGGTGACGGACCTCCGGCATGACGGAACGGCCTACCGCGTCACCGCCCACACCCCGGACGGCCCGCGTACCCTGACCGCACGGAACCTCGTCCTGGGCACCGGCACCGAACCCCGGATGCCCGACGCCGTCCCCGGCGCCTTGCGCTCCGACCCGCGCGTTGTCCATTCGTCCGGCTATCTGCCCGCCCGGGAGCGACTGCTGGCGGCCGCGCGCATCGCGGTCGTGGGCAGCGGCCAGAGCGCCGCCGAGGTCTTCGACGACCTGCTGGCCGGTGCCGGAGAACACCGGCACGTGGAGTGGCTGACCCGGTCTCCCCGGTTCTTCCCGCTCGAGTACACCAAGCCGACGCTGGAGATGACGTCCCCGGACTACATCGACCATTTCACCGCTCTGCCGCAATCCGCCCGGGACCGCCTCGGAGCGGAGCATCAGGGCCTGTACAAGGGTGTCAACGCGGACCTGCTGAACAGCATTTACGACCGCCTCTACGCCGCCAGCGTGGACGGTCCCGCCCCGGCCACCCTGCGGACGGCCACCGCGCTCGAGGGCATCCGCGAGAGCACCGGCCGGTTGGTGTTGTCCCTGCACCACGGCGAGGACGGCGGGCTCCAGGAGACCGAGGTCGACGCCGTCGTCCTGGCCACCGGTTATGGCTACCGTCAGCCGGACTTCCTGGCCGGCGTCGAGGACCGGCTGTCCCGCCTCCCGGACGGGCGCTGGGACGTGGACCGTGGCTACGGGATCGGCCGGCACGGCGACGTGTTCGTCCAGAACGCCGAACTGCACACCCACGGGTTCACGGCTCCGGACCTGGGCATGGGCGCCTACCGCAATTCCGTGCTCGTCAACCGCCTGTGCGGTCGCGAGCACTACGTGGCGGAGCGTCGGATCGCCTTCCAGGAATTCGGGACGCCCGGCAGGCACACGACCTTCGACCCCGCAGCCGATGCCGCCGCCGGCACCCCCGCACAGACCACCCCGACCGCAGACCTCCAGGAGGCCCTTCGATGATCGACCAGACCACCATCCCCACCCCGGCGCCCGCGGACCCCACCGCTGGCACCGCCCCGGCCACACCCCGGTTCTCCTTCCGCCCCGTCGATCCGGCGGCCGATGCCGAGCTGCTCCACTCCTGGGTCAGCACGGAACGGGCCCACTTCTGGGGCCTGACCGGAGCGGAGGTTGAGCATGTCCGCGCCGAGCACGAGCAGATCGCCGACGACCCGCACCACCACGCGCTCCTCGCCCTGGACGAGCACATCGGCGGGGCGCCGGCCTTCCTGCTCGAGACCTATGATCCGGCCCATTCTGTGCTTGCCGGCCGCTACGTCTGGCGGCACGGCGACGCCGGACTGCACCTGCTGCTGCCGGGCCCAGCCACCGCGGTTCTCGGCAGCCCGGCCACCACCGGCGGTCCCAAGTCCGGCTACAGCGCTGCCGCGATGGAGGCGTCGCTGGCGCATCTGTTCGCGGATCCGGCGGTGCTGCGCGTCGTGGTGGAACCGGATGCGCGGAACTCCGCGATCCAGGCGCTCAATGCACGGTGCGGTTTCCGGCCCGTCGAGCGGCTGGACCTGCCTGCTGCGGACGGTGCCCCCGCCAAGACGGCCCAGCTGTCCTTCTGTACCCGGTCGGACTTCGCCACCGCCACCGGCCGCCCTTCGGGGACCGTCGCCCACCTGTCTCCGGCACGCTGGGCCACCGCCAACCGCCACCTGCTGGCCAAGGCCCTCGCCGAATTCACCCATGAGCGGCTCCTCGAGCCCGTGCTCCAGGCAGACACGTGGCACGTGGAAGGGCCCGGTGTGCGCTACCGGTTCCAGGCCCGGCGCTACGCGCTGGACCACTGGGACATCGATGCCGGTTCCCTGCGCTGTGAGGAGCAGACCGGGCGCCCGGGCGAGGCTCGTGAGGGCGGTGAGGGGGCCGGCGTCGGGACGCCGGGTGATCCAGAGTCCATTCCCGACGCCGGCTGGGCACCGGCGGTGCCCGACGTCCAGCGGTTCGTCACGGCCTTCCGCGACGTACTCGGCCTGTCCGCCGGGCAACTGCCGGTGTACTTGGAGGAGATCGGCAGCACGCTGGCCTCCCACTGCTACAAGCAGCTGCACTCGGTGGCCACCGCGGCGGAGCTCGCCGCCGGAACAGGTGACGCCGTGGCCGACTTCCAGAGGATCGAGGCCGCCATGACCGAGGGCCACCCCTGTTTCGTGGCCAACAACGGCCGGCTCGGTCTGGGCTCGGACGACTATCTGGATCTGGCCCCGGAGACCGGCTCGGCCCTGCCCCTGGAGTGGGTGGCCGCCCACGTGTCCCGGACCCGGTTCACGGCCGTGGACGGGCTGGACCTGGACGGACTGCTCAAGGCCGAGCTCGGCCCCGAATTGCGCTCTGCATTCCGTACCCGGTTGGAGCAGGCCTGCCGGGAGACCGGGTTGGACGCCGCGGACTTCCTGCCGCTACCGGTGCACCCCTGGCAGTGGCGCCACCGCCTGTCGGTGACCTTTGCCGCAGACGTGGCCACGGGGCACCTGGTGCACCTGGGGGCCACGGAGGACCTCTACCAGCCGCAGCAGTCCATCCGGACGTTCTTCAACCGCTCGGTTCCGGCGCGTCACTATGTCAAGACGGCCCTGTCCGTCCTCAACATGGGATTCCTGCGAGGGCTGTCCGCGGAGTATATGGACACGACGCCGGCGATCAACGACTGGCTGCAGGGGCTGTTCGCCGCGGACCCCGAGCTGGACCCGGGACGCGTGCAACTGCTGCGCGAGGTCGCGGCCGTCGGGTATGCCAATCCGCTCTTCCATGCGGCGACCGAGCGGGATTCGGCCTACCGGAAGATGCTCGCGGCCCTCTGGCGGGAATCACCGGCCACGCGGATCGGCCCGGGCGAGCAGCTGGCCACCATGGCCTCGCTGCTGCACACGGATGCCGACGGCGGGTCCCTGGCCGCTGCCTACATCCGGCGCTCCGGGCTGGGGACCACCGCGTGGCTGGAACGGTACCTGGACGCGTACCTGGTGCCGATCGTGCACTGCCTGGTCCGCCATGACCTGGTCTTCATGCCACACGGGGAGAACGTGATCATGGTGCTGAGGGACGGCGCCCCCGAGCGGGTACTGCTCAAGGATCTGGCGGAGGAGGTCGCGGTGCTCGGGGACCGGACGGACCTGCCCGCGGGCGTCGAACGCCTCCGGGCCGACGTGGCTCCGGAGGACCACGGACTCTCCATCCTGACGGACATCGTGGATTGTTTCCTGCGCTTCCTTGCCCCGCTGCTCGACCGCGAGGGCCTGGTCACCGAGGAGCAGTTCTGGGCCGTGGTGGCCGGACGCCTGACGGACTACCGGTCCCGGCACCCGGAGACGGCCGAACGCTTCGATGCGCTGCGTCTCCTGGAGCCGACCTTCAGGTTGTCCTGCCTGAACCGCCTGCAACTGCGGAACAACCGGCAGATGGTCGACCTGACGGACCCCGCCGGATCCCTGGCCTACGCCGGGGACCTCGACAATCCCCTAGCCGGCCGCGGAGTGTGAGCGGAGGGGGGTGGAGGGTCAGGTCCAGGTGAAGAAGCCCTGACCGGTCTTGCGGCCGAGCTCGCCGGCGGCGACCTTGTCCCGCAGGATCTGGGGCGGCTCGAAGCGCTCACCGAGGGTGGAGGCCAGGTACTCGGCGATGCCCAGGCGCACGTCCAGCCCGACGATGTCCGTGGTCTTGAGGGGCCCGGTGGGGTGTTTGTAGCCCAGGACCATGGCGTTGTCGATGTCCTCGGCGGTGGCCACGCCCTCCTCGACCATCCGCATGGCCTCCAGCGCGATCGCGACCCCGAGCCGGGAGGAGGCGAAGCCCGGGGCGTCATTGACCACGACGGCGGTCTTGCCCAGTCCCGCGGTCCACGCCCGGGCCGCTGCCACCCATTCGGGGGCGGTCTGGGCCCCGACCACGACCTCGATCAGAGTCGAAGCCGGGACCGGGTTGAAGAAGTGGAGCCCCAGGAAGTTCTCCGGGTGCGCCAGTTCGGCCGAGAGGCCGGTGACGGACAGGCTCGAGGTGTTCGAGGCCAGGACCGCCCCGTCCCCCAGGTGCTGTTCGACGTCCTTGAGGGAGGCGACCTTCAGCTCCCAGTCCTCCGGTACCGCCTCGATCACCAGCCCCCGGTCCGCGAAAGCGCCCCGGTCCAGAGTCACGGCCAGTCGGTCCAGGACCTGCTCCAGCGGGCCCTCCAGCACGCCGCGCTCGATCGAGGCCGCCGCCGACGCGCTCACCCGTTCCCGGGCCGCAGCCGCCGCCGCCTCGTCACGCTCCACCACGACGACCTCGGCGCCCTTGATCAGGAACGCATGCGCGATCCCGGCGCCCATCCGCCCGCCACCGAGCACGCCGACCCGGGCCGGAACCATTGCGGACTCTGCACTACTCATGACTGCTCCCGGCTGGTGTTGTCCTTGCTGGTTTTGGTGGTCGTGCTGGTTTCGCTGGTCGTGCTGGCTTTGCGGTCGAGGAAGGCCTGCATGCGGTCGAACTTCGCCTCGGACTCGAAGAGCATGCCCTGGGCCAGGGTGTCGATCACCGGGTGGGCCTCGCGCGGGGCATGGAACACCGACTTGGTGATCCGCACCGCCAGCGGGTCCTGCGCACCGATCCGATCCGCCAACGAGTGCGCGGCGTCGTGGAGTTGTTCCGGCTCGACCAGTTCGCTGATCAGACCGGCTGCCAGGCACTCGGCGCCGGTCAGGACCCGGCCGGCCAGCAGGATCTGCTTGGCCAGCGGCTCACCGACGAGTTCCTTCAGCCGCCAGGTCGCCCCCGCGGCGGCCATGATGCCCAGGTTCGTCTCCGGGTTGCCCATCCGCAGCGCCGCCGTGCCGATCCGGAAGTCCGCGGCATACGCCAGCTCCGCGCCGCCGCCCAGGGCATATCCGTCCAGGGCGGCGATCACCGGCATCGGCAACCGAGAGAGCCGATCGAAGATCGTGGAGTTGATCCCGGCCAGCGCGTCCTCCCGGCGGCGCTGGCGCAGCTGGGCGATGTCCGCCCCCGAGGCGAAGACCCCCTTGGTGCCGGCCTCGGCGTCCGAGGGCGACCCGGTCAGGATCAGCACCTTCGGCACCCGCTCCAGGTGGGCACAGACCGCGTGCAGCTCATCGACCATCGCCTGGTCGATCGCGTTGCGCACCTCGGGCCGGTGCAACCGCACCACGAGCCGATCCTCGCGCTCCTGGACCACCAGCGTCATGAAGCTGTCCGGGTCCAGATCTGCCAGCGGGGCCATCAGACCGCCTCCACCAGCAGCGCCGCGCCCTGACCGACGCCGACGAAGGCGTCGCAGTCCTCGCGCGAGGTGTTGTAGACCCGGGCCACCTCCTCTGCCGTCTCCGGCATCGAGTAGGTGGCCCTGCCGCCGCGGGAGTACTCCCCGGACAGGAATGCCGGGTTGGTGAAGCGCCAGCCGATGGAGGTGTCCACGACCTCGCCCGCACCATTGGCATTGGCATTGGCATTGGCATTGGCATTGGCATTGGCATTGGCATTGGCATAGATGACCTCATCGACCGAGGCCGGGTCCAGCCCCGAACGCTCGACCGCGGCACGGATGGCCACCGCCGCCAGATCGTCTGGCCGGACGGACGAGAGGGCACCCCCATACCGGCCGACCGGCGTGCGAGCACCTCCGATCAGGAATGCTTCGCTCACTTCGGCTCCGTTCGACGGGGAGGGTGGGGTTCACTCACTGGACGGCAGACAATTACCGACCAATCGTTCACTATGAGATTCGCACCCTCTTCGGGCGCGGTCAACCAGTCGAGTCACCCCGAGATGAATGTGGCGTGACTCACAAGAGTGGATTATCATCGTGCGGTGACCGAACGGTCAGTCACTAATCCGCACCGTCCTCAGCATCCCATCCGTCGTCTGGAGCTCACCATGGCAGATTCACAGACCGCAGCGGCAGCCCGCCCGCGGCGCAGCGCCGAGGAGCGCAAGGTCCTCGCCGGCACCCTCGTCGGCACCACCATCGAGTGGTATGACTTCTTCATCTATGCCCAGGCCGCGGCGTTCGTGCTGGCGCCATTATTCTTCGCGCCGCTGGCCGAGGAGAACGCACCCCTGGCCCAGGTGGTCTCTTGGGCCTCCCTGGGCATCAGCTTCCTGTTCCGCCCCCTCGGCGCCATCGTCGCCGGCCACCTGGGGGACAAGTACGGACGCAAGATGATCCTGGTGCTCACCCTGGTCGGCATGGGCGGGGCCACGGCCCTGATCGGCATGCTGCCCACCCACGCCGTGATCGGCGTCTGGGCTCCGATCCTCCTGATCTTCCTGCGCATCGTCCAGGGTTTCTCCGCCGGTGGCGAATGGGGCGGAGCCGCCCTGATGTCGGTCGAGCACGCTCCGCGCAACCTGCGCAGCACCTTCGGCTCCTACCCGCAGATCGGTGTCCCGATCGGCATGCTGCTGGCCACCGCCTTCATGACGCTGCTGACCAGCTCCATGTCTGAGGAGGCCTTCATGGCCTGGGGCTGGCGCATCCCCTTCCTGTCCTCCGTGGTGCTGATCCTCGTGGGCTACCTCATCCGACGCGCCGTGGACGAGTCCCCGGTGTTCAAGGAGATGCAGCTGCGCAAGAAGGAGTCCGCCGCTCCCCTGGGCGTGCTCCTGAAGAGCCACAAGAAGAACGTCATCCTGGCCGCCCTGATCTTCGCCGCCAACAACGCGGCCGGCTACCTGGTCATCGCGTTCTTCGCCTCCTACGGTGCCAATGTGCTGGGCATGAGCCGGGAGTCCACGCTAGTGGCCTCCTTCATCGGAGGCCTCGGCTGGCTGGCGTTCACCATGCTGGGCGGCAGGCTCGGTGACCGGATCGGCAAGATCCGCACCTTCCAGATCGGCTACGGCATCATCATCCTGTGGGCGATCCCCATGTGGTTCCTGCTGGACACGGCCTCACTGCCGCTGTTCACCCTGGCCATCGTCATCCTCACCATCGGCCTCGGCCCCTCGTACGGCCCGCAGTCCGCGCTCTATGCCGAGATGTTCCCGGCCAACGTCCGCTATTCCGGCGTGTCCATCGGCTATGCCTTCGGCTCGATCATCGGCGGCGCCTTCGCCCCGATGATCGCCCAGCTGCTGCTGAACCGCACCGGTGCCAGCTGGACCATCGGTGTCTACATCGCCGCGCTGGCCATCGTCTCCTTCGTGGCCGTGTCCCTGGTTCCGAAGTCCGTGGAGGGATCCGACCTGCACGTGGACGAGGCCCACCGGGAACACCTGGCCGCGCACCCGGAGGATGCGCCCCTGGTCGAGAAGTCGGTCCGCCCCGACGGATCCCGCTAGGAACACCCCACCGCCGCAACGACGCGGGACGGCAGCGAAGCAACCCGGCCTGGGCACCCACCGAACTCTCGATGGGCACCCAGGCCGCGGTGCGCCGCCGTCGGGGATTCCGGGCCTCCGGGCCGCGAGCCGGGTCCCTACCGCAGGCCGGCCGGAGTGAAGTCGGTCGAGCCGGCGAACTCGGGTCGTGGCCTGGCCGCCGCGTACGGCTCCTCGATGGCGTTCTCCACCGAGTTGAACACGATGAACACGTTGGAGCGCGGGAACGGGGTGACGTTGCCGTTGGACGCGTGCATGCAGTTGCTGTCGAACATGACGGCGCCGCCGGCCTGGCCCTCCAGCACGTCGATCCCGTAGCGATTGTAGAAGTCGGTCAGGATCTGCTTGCTCGGGGTCCCGGCGCCCTGCATGACCAGAGACTTGAGGTAGTTGTCCTCCGGGGTCGCCCCGTCGCAGGAGACGTATTCGCGGTGTGAGCCGGGCATGATCATCAGGGGCCCGTTGTAGGAATGGTTGTCCGTCATCGAGATCGAGATGCTGACGGCTCGGGGGGCGGGCATGCCGTCCTCCGCGTGCCACGTCTCGAAGTCGGAATGCCACATGAACTCCTTGCCCTCGAAGCCGGGCTTGAAGTTCACGCGGGACTGATGGATGTAGACGTCCGAGCCCAGCAGCTGGCGCGCACGGTCCACCACCCGCGGGTCGTTGGCGATCCTCTTGAAGACCGGGCTGATGCGGTGCACGTCGAAGACGGAGCGGACCTCCTGGCTGCTGGCCTCGATCACGCAGCGCTCGCCCGCCCGGACCTGCGGGTCTTGCGAGAGGCGTTCGAGTTCTCGGTGGAACTCCGCCACCTCGTCGTCGCTGACCAGCCGGTCGATCGACAGGTACCCTCGGGCGTCGAACCCGTCCAGGGTCGCCTGGTCCAGCGGGCCGTCTGACGCGGACCCCCACACCACCGCATCCTCGCGGGGCATGACCTTGACCTCACCATTGTTCCGGGTGGGGTAGGTGTCGATTCTGTGCTGCGTTGCCGTTGCAGTCATCGGTCTTCTCCTATCCTTCGGTGTTCTGCGCGGTTTCGGTGGTTCTCACCACACGGGTGCGGGCCCTACTATGCCCCGTCACCCCACATACCACTGTGGCCCGGTGCCCCGATCCCCGCAAGGGGAGTTCGGGGCACCGGGCCACAGTGGAGCTGCGTTGACAGGTACCGATCAGTACCGGTCCATGCCAGTCAGGCTCTCAAGCCATCAGGCCATCGCTTCGGTTTCGACGTTGGCCTTCTTCGGCACCTTGCGGTCCGAGCCCTCTTCGAAGACCAACTGGTAGACGCCATTGGCGTCGTGGGTCTCGCGGCCGGTCACCGGCGGGTTGAAGACGCAGGCCATGCGCAGCTCGGTGGTGGCACGCACCGTGTGCTTCTCGTTGCCGTCCAGCAGGTACATGGTGCCGTCCTTGAGGTCGTGCACCTCACCGGTCACCTCGTTGGTCAGCGTGCCCTCACCCTGCACGCAGTACACGGCCTCGATGTGGTTCGCGTAGTGGAACGTCGAGGTGGTGCCGGCGTAGATCACGGTGTCGTGGAAGGAGAAGCCGACGCCCTCGCGCGCCAGCACCATACGGCGTGAGCGCCAGGTCTCCGACTTGATGTCGCGCTCGGTGTCGTTCAGGTCATTCAGGTTGGTCACCAGCATGTGGATTCCTTTCGGTCAGGACGGTTGGTACATCTGCAGGGGGCACGACGGCGGCCGGCGCGGCGTGTGCCGCACAACGTACAGCCGTCGGTGCCGTGGAGGAAAGCGCCGGGGCGCTGAGGGACTCAGGCGGCGGCGAGAGCGCCGGTTTCCGGCTGATAGGCGACGTCGGTGCCGGTCACCTTGGCCACGGCGGCGGCGATGATGCCCATGCCACGCTCCAGCTGGTCCTTCGGGGCGGTCAGGGCCGGCATGAGCTTCAGGACCTCGTCGTCGGGACCGGAGGTCTCCACGAGCAGGCCGTTCCGGAAGGACTCGGCGGCCACCTTGCCGGCCACCTCCGTGTCGGCGAAGTGCAGGCCGGCCAGCAGTCCGCGGCCACGGACGGAGGCACCGTCCACGGAGGCGGCGATCTGCTCCAGGGCTCCATGCACGGTGGCGATGGCCTCGGCCAGCTGCCCCTTCTGGAACGAGTCGTCGGCCCAGAACTCCTTCAGGGTGGCGGTGGCGGTGACGAACGCCGGGTTGTTGCCGCGGAAGGTCCCGTTGTGCTCGCCGGGCTCCCACACGTCCAGCTCGGGGCGGAACAGGGTCAGGGCCATCGGCAGGCCGTAACCGGAGATCGACTTGGAGACGCAGACGATGTCCGGGGTGAAGCCGGCCTCCTCGAAGCTGAAGAAGGTGCCGGTTCGGCCGCAGCCGGCCTGGACGTCGTCCACGATCAGCAGGATCTCGTGCTTGCCGCACAGATCGGAGAGCTGCTTGAGCCACTCGAGGCGGGCGGCACGCACGCCGCCCTCACCCTGGACGGTCTCCACGATGATGGCGGCCGGCTTGTCCACGCCGGAGCCGGAGTCCTCCAGGACACGCTCCAGCCACATGAAGTCCTCGGTCTCACCGTTGAAGTAGTCGTCATACGGGATCTTCGAGCTGTTGGTCAGCGGGATGCCGGCGCCCTTGCGCTTCATCGAGTTGCCGGTCACGGACAGCGAGCCCAGGGTCATGCCGTGGAACGCGTTGGTGAAGGACAGGATGTGCTGGCGGCCGGTCACCTTGCGGGCCAGCTTGAGGGCGGCCTCCACGGTGTTGGTACCCGTCGGGCCGGGGAACATGACCTTGTAGTCCAGTCCGCGCGGCTTCAGGATGACGTCACTGAAGGTCTGCAGGAAGTCCCGCTTGGCCGGCGTCATCATGTCCAGGGAGTGCACCGGGGCATCGCTGGTGATGTACTCGACCAGGGCCTTCTGCAGCAGCGGGTGGTTGTGCCCGTAGTTCAGCGCGCCGGCACCGGAGAAGAAGTCCAGGTACTCGGTGCCGTCCTCGGCGGTCTGGACGGCGCCCTTGGCCTGGGTGAAGACGGTGGGCCAGCTGCGGCTGTAGCTGCGGACCTCGGATTCGATGGTGGTGAAGACGGTGGTGTCCATGGTTCATCCCTTTCTTGGCGGGCATCCGTGTGGTGGACGGCCTGCATGGTCGGTGGGGGCGATGGCGAGTGGTGATGGATTCAAGTTCGGGTCGCGCTGAGGCTTGCCGGCCACTGGGCGAGGCCGCTGCACGGTATCGGCAGCGCTACGACGCGTTGACGGCGCGACTACTCCGCGAGGGGAGAGATGCGGTGGAGGTATTCCGTGTCATGTCCGTCCGGGTACATCTCCGCGGTGATCAGCGGGGTGATCTGGTGATCCGCTCCGAAGCGCTCGGCGAGGCTCGCGAACAGTCGCTGGGAGGCCGCATTGTCATCCGTGATGGTGGTCTCCAGCGCCTCGGCGGAGGTGCGGGCGACGAGTTCGTCCAACATGCGGGAGGCGAGCCCATGGCCTCGGGCGGCCTCGGTCACGGCCACCTGCCACACCATCAGCGTGGCGGGGGCGTCAGGCCGGAGGTAGCCGGTGACGAAGCCGGCAGGCTTGCCGTCGATCTCGGCAATCACGGTGGTGTCGGCGAAGTCCCGGCACCAGAGCAGGTAGTAATAGGACGAGTTGAGGTCGAGGACCTTCGAGTCCTTGGTCATGTGCCACAACGCCGCTCCATCCTCAGTCTTCGGAGGGCGGAGCACGGGGGCTGTCGGTCGGGTGGTCAGTGCTGTGTCTGCATCATCTGCCATCCCCTCCAACCTAACGAGATGAAATCTGAATTCAAGCCCGGTCTGGCGGATTTCCGGGGTTTTGGCCCCTTCTCCGGCCGAATATCGCTCCGTCCGACACGCCGCCGCATCCCATAGCTGACGCGGTTGCCCGGGCAAATCTTTTGGGGCCGAACGGACACTATGAGATCTTTATCATTCCGTTATCTTTGCAGGCTCGATGACCACGTGATATGAGCCCCGTCACGGCGACTCACGGTCCGCGGGAGTTCAACCCTGCGCTAGGTTGCTGGAATGACCCCTCCGATCTCAGGACCCGGCGCTGTGACGCCCTCAGGAGCCGCCCACCAGGAAGCCTCCACCTCCAGTCAGCCACTGGGCCCGTCGCCCGCCTCTCCTCGCCCGCAGAAGCCGCTGGGCCGGACCGAGCAGCTGATGCGCGTCCAGCTCCAGAGGCCTCAACACGACGGCACACCGGAACGGACCGGGTCCCTGACGACCGGCATCTGGTCCCTGGACCCCGACGGGCGCCCCTCCGGCCTCTCGGCCGCCGTGGTCATGGACAACACGCTGGCGACCTCGATCCATGCCGCGGCGGCCGACCTGGACTGGATCGTCACCACTGAACTGCAGCTGAATTTCATTCTTCCCCTCCCGGCCGACGGAACGGTCCTGGAAGCCTGGACGAGTGCAGTCCTGGTGGATTCCATGGGTGGCATGTCCCAGGGCACCCTGCAGGGGCCCGACGGGACCATCCATGTCCAGTCCGTCGGCTGGTTCCAGGGCGTCGGTGCCAACTCCAGTGACGCACTCGACCACTACAGCCGCATGGCGGCACTGCCACTCGGTCCGGAGACCGAGGTGCCCCTGGCAACGATGCTGCGCATGCAGGGCACCCCCGGGACCACTGACGACGACAGGCCTCGGGTCAGTGAGGGCTTCCGACCGGGACCCCTGTTCGCCGACAACGAGGAATTGATGAACCCGCACGGCGCGGTGCACGGGGGTGCCCTGACCATGATGAGCGGATTGGCAGCCCAGCAGGCGATGCCGGACCGCACCGACTACGACCTGCAGTCGTTGCGGGCGTTGTTCCTCCGCCCTGCCCGGGGCGCCGTCACGGCACGCACCAGGGTGCGGCACGCCGGGCGTTCCCTGCGCATCGTGGACGTGGAGCTGGTCGGCGGCGTGACCGACGTCGGGAACCCCGCGGCATCCAAACCGTTCGTCCAGGCCGAGGCGGTGTTCCGCGCGGCCCGGTGACGATCCGTGATCGGAGCCGCCACGGCCACCATGGAGCATGCCGGAGCCTCTCCACAGGCACGAAAGCCCGCCAGCCCCGAGACCGGGGCTGGCGGGCTTTCAGTTCACACCCTCACATCGGAGGGCGGGGCTTCGCTAGGCGGCCTGCTTGGCGTGCTTGGAATCCTTGCCGCGATCCAGGCCCAGGTCCTTCAGTGGGGTGCCGTCAATGGCCTGGACCATGACGTCCTCGGCCTCGACCACGGAGATGTCCAGGACGATGGCGACCTCGGCTGCGAGGATCTCCACGGCATCACGGTAGAGAGTGCGCTCGGCCATGGACAGGTCCTTCTCGGCCTGGCGGCGGTGCAGGTCGCGGACCACTTCGGCCACGCGGGGCAGGTCTCCGGTCGCGAGCTTCTCCTGGAAGGCCTTCAGCCGGCGGGACCACTGCTCCTCGACGTGCTCACTGGGCTTGGCCAGCAGGGACATCAGCTTGCGGACCTGGGTATGGCTGCTGACATCGCGGACACCGATGTCCTTGACCATCGACTCGGGAACGGAGATGCGCAAGCCCTTGTCCTGGATGTCCAGTTCCACATACGCGACGTCCTTGCCCTTCAACTGCCGGACCTGGCGATCGAGGACGATCGCGGGGCCGTGGTGGGGATGGACAACAAACTGACCGGGAACCAGACGCATGGGTGGGATGCACCTTCCTGTTGCTTACACCGAGATGTCACCGGGGCAAGCAGAAGCAAACCACCGGGAAAATGACCAATTCATTCTCTCATTATTTGTTTCAAAAAACAAGTCGGCGGCGTGTCCTTGGGTGCGCTGGGCGGCATAATGCCTTATGCTCTCGGCAACCTGCGCTTACGGGGCCACGCGGGCTCGGCTCCGGCATGGTCCGGCGTGCGCCCCGGCGGGGTGGCCCCCTCCTCCCCCATGCCGAGCGCGACCTCGGTGGCCGCCTCGCCGGCCCCGGCGCGGGAACCTGAAGCGGCGTCGGGGACCACTCCGGATTCGGTGTCCGGGACGCTGCCGCCCATCAGCGCACTGGGCTCGGCGAAGTCCCCCGCCGCGAAGCGCAGGGTGCCGAGGATGCGGTTCAGGCCCGTCAGGTCCCTCGCAGGCAGGCCGAGGTCCGAGAAGACCTCCCGGTTGAGCTCACGCGCCGCCTGCAGGGCCAGGTCTCGGCCCTGCGGAGTGATGGCGATGAGGTTGGCCCGACCGTCCGTGGGGTGCGGCTGGCGTTCCACGAGCCCGGCCTGTCCCAGTCGTTCCACGGTGTTGGTGACGGAGGTCGGATGGACCTGGAGCCGGCTCGAGGCCTTGGCCAGCGGCATCGCCCCGGTCCGGGAGAACCCCAGCAGCGTTAACATCTCGAAGCGGGCAAAGGTCAGGTCCAGGGGCCGCAGGACGGTGTCGATGCGCGCCATCAGGATCTGCTGCACGCGGAAGAGGGAGGTCACAGCGGCCATGGCGTCCGCGGACTCGCCCCACCCGTGGCCGGTCCAGTTGTGATGGGCCTGCGCCACGGGATCGTGCCGGAGCGGAGGGGTCACGATGCGGGTTCTCCCGTATTGGTTCGCCGCTGGGTGTCCCGCCCGCCGTTCCAGGTGAACTCGGGGGTCCTCTTGGCCAAGAAGGCTCCGACCCCGGCTTCGGCGTCTCCGGCGGTGGCCATCAGGTGCTGCCAGTGGTCGCTGGCGTCCCGCAGTTCCGCCCCGCTGTCATCGCCGGCGCCCGCCGCACCAATGGTGTCCACGATGTCCTTCATGGCCTGGATGGACAGCTGGGAGCGTGCCGCGAGCCGCTGCACGAACGTGTCCACGTCGTCCCAGAAGGTCTCGGCGGGGTGGACCGCCTGGACGAGCCCGAGAACGCGGGCCCGCTCGGCGTCCACGAAGTCGCCGCTGAACAGCAGGTACTTGGCGGTGGCCGGCCCGGCGATGCGCACGAGTCGCTCGATCCCGGCGGTCGGGTACACGATCCCGATCTTCGCCGGGGTGATCCCGAAGGTCGCGTCGGACGAGGCCAGCCGGATGTCACAGGCCGCCGCGATCTGCCAGGCGCCACCGAGGCAGTAGCCCTCGACGGCGGCGATGGTCGGCTTGTGAAGTCCGACCAGGGCCGCCTCACCGGCGGCCACGGCGCCACCGTCGTGGTGCCCGGAGTCCTCGTCCCGCAGGATGGCGCGCAGATCGGAGATGTCCGCCCCGGCGGAGAAATCCGTTCCGGCCCCCCGTACGACGACGGCCCGCACCGATGCGTCATCGGCCAGTCGGGCGCAGGCCGGCTCCAGGGCCCGCCACATGGCCTCCGTCATGGTGTTGCGCCGCCCGGGATTGGACAGGGTGAGGGTGGCGATGGACCCCGACTGGGACACCTCCACCGATCCCCCGGACGCAGTGGTCTCGGTCATGACCGCACCGTTTCCTGCACGATGCCCGCCTCGACGAGGCCGGCGATCTGACCCTCGTCCAGGCCCAGGCCCTCGAGCACAGACCGGGTGTCCTCACCGAGGGCGGGCGGCGCCTTGCGCACGCCGGCGGCGGTGCCGTCGATGCTCAGCGGCCCACGCAGCAGGGGCAGCGCCGAGCCGTCCAGCCGCTGGACGGTCTGCACCATGTCCAAGGCCTGCACCTGGGGGTCCTCGAAGGCCTGGGCGTAGGTGTAGATGGGTCCGGTGGGGATCCCCGCGGCGCGGAAAGCCTCGATCCATTCCAGCCCGGGACGGGTCACCAGCTTCTGTTCGATCAGCTCGGTCAGCTCGGCCCGGTGCTCCGAGCGGTCACGCCCCAGGGCGAAGCGCGGATCCTCCTCGAGCTCGGGCGCGCCGATGATCGCGCAGAACTTCTTCCAGTGCGCCTGGTTGCCCACCGCGATGATCGCCGGGATGTCGGCGGTCCGGAAGACCCCGTACGGGGAGAGCACCGGGTGGTTGTTGCCCTGCGGCACCGGGACGGTACCCGTGCTGAGGTAGTTCTGGCCCTGGAACGCCGAGACGGCCAGTCCGGCCTCCAGCAGGGAGGTCCCCACCTCGTGCCCTCGCCCCCCGTTGCCGGGGCGGCCGGCCAGCGACGCACAGATCCCCACGGCGGTGAAGACGCCCGCGTAGAGGTCCATCACCGGCACCCCGACCCGGGTGGGAGAGTCCGCGTCCGAGCCCGTCACGGACATCAGTCCGGACATCCCCTGGGCCACCTGGTCCAGTCCGGCCGCCTGGGCCAGCGGGCCGGTGGTCCCGAAGCCGGAGACGGAGGCGATGACCAGACCGGGGTTCGCCGCGCGCAGCGCCTCCGGGTCCAGGCCCATGGTGGCCAGCACCCCGGGGCGGAAGTTCTCCACCAGCACGTCCGCGGACACCGCGAGGTCCCACAGCAGTTGACGGCCCTGCTCGGTGTAGAAGTCCACCGCGATCGACTGCTTGTTGCGGTTCGTGGAGTCGAAGTAGAGCGAGTGCTCGTCCTCGAACGGTGGCCAGGACCGGGTGGAGTCCCCGCCCTTGGCGGACTCCACCTTGATGATGTCGGCTCCGAGGTCACCCAGCAGCGCCGTGCAGTACGGCCCCGCCAGGGCCCGGGACAGGTCCATCACGGTGATCCCAGCCAGCGGCAGGGCCGCTCCGGCAGCGGCGGGTGACCCGCCGCCGTCGGGCAGGGCGTTGTTCCCGGCCATGTTGTTCCCGGCCATGCTCAACCCCGCAGCTTGACGTTGATCTGCTTGATCTGCGTGAAGCCCTCGAGCATGCCCTCCAGGGACGCCTCCCGGCCCATGCCGGACTGCTTGTACCCGCCGTAGGACTGGCCCACCACCTGGCCGCCGCCCTGGTTGACCTGCACCCAGCCGGACTCGATCCGGTGCGCGGTGTTCAGGGCATTGTCCAGGTCGTGCGTCCAGACGTACGCGGCCAGGCCGTAGTGGGAGTCGTTGGCCATCTGGACGACCTCGTCCACGTCCTTCCACTTGATCGCGACGAGCACGGGGCCGAAGATCTCCTCCTGGGCCAGGCGGAAGTCGTTCCGGGCCCCGCCGAAGATGGTCGGCACGTGGTAGAAGCCCTCGGTCAGGGGCCCCT